>SXRG01000005.1 GCA_005793645.1 Burkholderiales bacterium | reverse complement strand
CCGATCACCACCGTGTGTGAGATGAAATTGACCAGTGTGCCCATGCGTGCTAGGCCCAGCACCAGTTGATATAGGCCCACCATAAAGGTCAGCGTCAGCGTCAACTGGATGTATTCCACGCTGCCCGGTTCGGCCAGGTTGTGCAGTGCAGCGAACAGGGCGATGGAAATGGCTGTGGTCGGACCGGAGACGAGATGCCAGCTCGACCCGAACAGGGCTGCGATGATGGCCGGCACCATGGCGGCATACAGACCAAACTGCGGTGGCAGACCCGCAATGGTGGCAAAGGCTACCCCCTGCGGCAAGACGATCATCGCTCCGGTGAGCCCCGCCATCGTGTCGTCTTTGAGGGTGTCGCGGTTAACGCGTGGCCACCATAATTGCCAAGCCATGAACGGGCGCAGAAAGGTGGCAGGGTCAAAGCGGGAGTGGTTTGGCGACATGGTTTTTCTCACAGATCGTTCTGGCCTTTGCATTGTATTCGCACTGGAATAATCTACTGGCTGTTCGATTTCACTCATCCCCATGTACCAGTTCGGTCACCTTCTATAAATGGCGGGTCCGGTATGGGGGGGACACCATCTATGATGGTGCGCATGAAGGAGCAGGAAGCCGAGAACAGCTTGCTCAAGAAGATGCATGCAGCCCCTCTGGAAATGAGGGGTTCAGATCATGCGACCACGGCCAGTCGCTGTTTTGGGCTGTTCCTTAATGGTGTCGCAGAAGAGGCGGCTAGGGCCGCCTCGGTTAAGAATCGTTAGGCGTTTTTCCAGTTAGAGGGCATCGGGCACAGCAGATCATCCGCGGCATCTTCGCCCAGTCGATCGTAGATCGAGGCAAGCGCCTGGTTTTCAGTGGCAAACAGGTTCTGGCTGCCAATAAATTCGAGCAGTCCGGTGGCTCGCATGACATCCAGGATCTGTTTTTTCAAACCAGAGAAGATGATCTCGACACCCGTGTCGCGAAGTCGCTCGACCAAGTGGTGCACCACCTCCTCACCGGAGGCGTCGAGTTGGTTGATGGCATCGCCCACGATCAGTACATACTTGGCTTCTTTATGATCGGCCACTGCTTCCAGCACGGCGTCCTCAAAATGGGCGATGTTGGCAAAATAGAGCGAGCCGTCAAAGCGCATGGCGACGACATGCTTGCTGGTGGCCAGGTTCGGGTTCATCTTGATGTCGCGTAGGGTGCCATCGCCAAAACGGCCGAGGATGGCGACGCGGGGTTTCATGGTGCGATACAGGAAGAGCAGGATGGCAAGGATCGCGCCAATCATGATGCCTTTGTCCAGGTGTGGTGCGGCCACTAGGGTGACTACGAAGGTGGTCAGGGCAACGATGCCGTCGGTGCGGCTGGCCTGCCAGGTGTGTTTTAGCGCCTTGGGCGTAATCAGACTGGTGACCGCAAGTAGGATGATGATCGCCAGGGTTGCCTTAGGCAGATGGTAGAGATAAGGCGTCAACAACAACAGGGTGACCGCAACGAACAGGCCGTTAAATACCATGGCGAAGCCCGTCTTGGCGCCGGCCTGAAGGTTGATGGCCGAGCCCGTAAAGGATCCGCAGGCCGGGTAGGACTGGAAGAAGGAACCGCAGAGGTTGGCCAGGCCTTGGCCGATGAGTTCCTGGTTGGGGTCGAGGCGCTGTTTGGTCTGTGCGGCAAGGGCCTTGGCCATGGAGATCGATTCCATGAATGCGACCAAGGCGATGATAAAGGCGGCCGAGAGCAATGTGACGATGGTGTCTAGGGACAGAGGTGGGATGCGGAAAGAGGGTAGGCCAGCAGGGATCTTGCCAACCACGTCGCCGCCGCCGACCAATTTCAGTTCATTCTTTTCGATTTTTTTGATATGCCAGAGACGACCGTCAGTTTCAACATCGCCAGGAACTTTGCCTTGCAAGAAGAGTTGGGTGGCGGTGTCTTCGCTACCTTGGCTGCGTTCAAACTGGAGCTTGCGCATTGCGTGCATCCGTCCCTTGTTTTCTGCCTCTAAGGTCTGGAGGTCCATCTTCATCAGGTCAATGGTGTATTCCAGGTCGGTGACCGTGCGGATATCGCGTACTTTGCTGGCTTCACGCATTTGACTGGAAAGCTCGGTGGCCTGCACATTCATGGACTGGATGAGCCGGGCAGTGGTGATGTAATCACGTGCCGTTTGCTGTGTGGTTTGATCGGTAATCTGATCGGCGCTGTTATGGGTCTTGTGTTCGAATTCAGCGACGGCGCTAACGATGATGGTGACAACGACGGCAATCAGGACGGAGAGCTTGGAGAGGGCCGGGATCTTTTTTAGACTTAGCATCAACACCAGAGCGAACACCGACATGCCCAAGGTGGGCAAGTGGGTTTGCGGCAGATAGCCAAACATTTCCCAGATATCAAACAGGAAGGAGTCGCTGCGGCCCTTGGGGATGCCCAGCAGCATGTCTAATTGTGACAAGGCAATGATGATGGCCGCCGCGTTCATGAAGCCCAGAATGACTGGGTGCGACACAAAGTTCACGATGGTTCCGAGCTTGAATGCACCTAGTAAAAACTGGATTAGACCTACTAGGAAGGCCAGCACCAGCGCCAGACCAATAAACTCTTCCGAGAACGGTACGGCAAGTGGGGTGATGGCCGCTGCAGTCATCAACGATACGATGGCCACCGGTCCGGTAGAAAGCTGTCGTGACGATCCCCACAGTGCGCCGAGGACGGCGGGAACCAGCGCTACATACAGGCCGTAATAGATGGGCAAACCAGAGAGCTGCGCATACGCCATGGCCTTGGGTACCAAGACCAACGCGCCCGTAATGCCGGCAATCATGTCGCCACGCAACAGGGACGCACTGATCGGGAACCAAGCGAGGAAGGGGAACAGGCGGAGAAGCAGCGGATTCGTCATTCGGTGGGCCAATCAATAGAGGCCGATCTGGCGGCCGGATAATAATCAGCAACTCCATCGTTGCTCTGGCCAGTAATTGTACCAAGTAGATGCTTGCGTCCCGATAAGTTGTATTTATTTCTGGCCCGGTGTTCCTGATGCATTGCATAATGCCGGGAGTTGTTCTTACTTGAGGTTTCCATGATCCGACGCAACCCCAATGGCGATGTGCCTGTTGTTCATGAGACGGCGTTTGTTGATCCCACTGCTATTCTGTGCGGTAAGGTGATCGTTGAAGAAAATGTGTTCATTGGCCCCTATGCGGTGATTCGCGCCGACGAGGTGAATGAGGTTGGTGGCATGGATGCGATCACTATAGGCGCCAACTCAAACATTCAAGATGGCGTGGTGATTCACTGTAAGGCTGGCAGTTCGGTCATCATCGGCGAGGGCTCTTCGATCGCCCATCGGTCTATCATCCACGGTCCCTGCCAGGTCGGTGACCGGGTGTTTATCGGTTTTAATTCAGTGCTGTTCAATTGCACCGTCGGCGCAGGCTCAGTGGTGCGGCACAACTCGGTTATTGAGGGATGCCAGGTGCCGCCGGGGTTTCACATCCCTTCCACTACCAATGTGCGTTCCGATGCTGATTTGGCCAAGATCACGCCGGTGACGACAGATGAAACTAGCCTTTCGGAAAGCGTGGCCCAGGCTAATCTGGAGTTGGTGCGCGGTTACAAACGGATTCGCAACGAGTTCTGATCCGTAAGGCCCAAGCTTGATCGGCGTTGCAGTCCTCCAGTTTGTGCCATAGCGACCCCGATCGATGTTGAGCTTCTGTACCGCCACAGTTGGGTTGCCCGCTGAATCCGATCACCCTCTTGCAAGGCAGCCTTTCCGCCGTCAGTTGGTCACGCCAAACGCGGTTTAGCGCACTCTTTTGCGCTAAAATTAGTCACTTTTCTGATCTTAAGGAACATTTACTATGTTTGCTGCTGACCATCTGTTGCCGAATACCGATCCTGAAATTTGGGCCGCCATCAAGGGCGAGGAGCAGCGTCAGGAAGCTCACATCGAGCTGATTGCTTCGGAGAACTATACCAGCCCGGCGGTCATGCAGGCTCAGGGCTCGGTGCTGACCAACAAGTATGCTGAGGGCTATCCGGGCAAGCGGTATGATGGTGGTTGCGAACATGTCGATGTGGTCGAGCAACTGGCCATCGACCGTTTGAAAAAGTTGTATGGCGCTGAGGCAGCGAATGTTCAGCCCAACTCGGGTTCGCAGGCCAATCAGGCGGTGCTGATGGCATTCTGCAAGCCGGGTGACACCATTATGGGCATGTCGCTGGCGGAAGGCGGTCACCTCACGCATGGCATGGCGCTGAACATGTCGGGCAAGTGGTTCAATGTGGTGGCTTACGGTCTGAATGAAAAAGAAGAAATCGACTACGACAAAATGGAGGCCCTAGCACGCGAGCACAAACCAAAGCTCATCATCGCGGGGGCCTCTGCTTATGCCCTGCGCATAGACTTTGAACGCTTTTCCAAGGTTGCCAAAGAGATCGGCGCGATATTTATGGTCGATATGGCCCATTACGCGGGCCTGATCGCTGCAGGGGTCTATCCCAATCCGGTGCCGTATGCTGATGTGGTGACATCAACGACCCACAAGACCCTGCGCGGCCCGCGTGGTGGCATCATCTTGATGAAGGCTACGCACGAAAAGGCGATCAACTCCGCCATCTTTCCGGGCCTGCAAGGCGGCCCGCTGATGCATGTTATTGCCGGCAAGGCGACCGCGTTCAAAGAGGCCGCGTCCAAGGACTTCAAGCATTATCAGGAACAAGTGGTCGAAAATGCTCGCGTCATGGCCAAGGTGTTGATGGAGCGTGGCTTGCGTATTGTTTCCGGTCGGACCGACTCGCATGTGTTCCTGGTTGACTTGCAAGCCAAGGGATTGACTGGCAAGGATGCCGAGGCGGCGTTGGGTCAGGCGCATATCACGGTTAATAAAAACGCCATTCCCAATGACCCGCAAAAGCCGTTTGTCACCAGCGGTATCCGCATTGGTTCGCCGGCTATTACCACGCGCGGTTTTCGCGAGCTGGAGGCCGAGCGCCTGGCACATTTGGTCGCTGATGTGCTGGATGCCCCCCACGACGCCACAGTTATTGAGCGCGTCAAGGCCGAGGTCGCTGAACTGACCGCCAAGCTTCCGGTCTATGGGAAATAAGGGTAGAGCATCGGGTCCCGGGGGCCGAGAGCAAATGTCACCCTCTCGACGCTGCCTTCATAACGCGCCACTCACATTATGAAATGTCCTTTCTGCGGTCATGCCGAGACCCAGGTTGTAGAGACCCGGCTCTCGGAAGATGGCGGCAGCATTCGCCGCCGCCGTCGCTGCATGAATTGTGAGAAGCGTTTTACGACCTTTGAAAACGCGGAAGTGCGCATGCCGGCGTTGGTTAAACAATCGGGTGAGCGGCAGGAGTTTTCGCGTGATAAGTTGCGTGAGGGCTTCCGTCGCGCCTTGCACAAACGGCCGGTCTCGACCGAACAGGTGGATGCCGCGATTGAGCATATCGTGCAACGGCTACTGGCGCTGGGTGAACGCGAAGTCAGTTCTCGCCTTATTGGTGAATGGGTGATGACCGAACTCAAGCGCCTCGACAAAGTGGCGTACATCCGTTTTGCCTCGGTGTACCGTGCCTTCCAGGATCCGGACGATTTTCGTGACGCCTTGCGCGAAGTCGATGATATTCAGCGCTGACGACCACCTGTACATGGCCCGCGCGCTTCAGTTGGCTGAGCGCGGGCTATTCACCGCTACGCCCAACCCCCGCGTCGGTTGCGTCATCGTCCGTGACGGTCGCATTGTCGGCGAAGGCTGGCACGAGCGCGCTGGTCAGCCTCATGCCGAAGTTCATGCCCTGCGCAACGCCGGAGCGTTGACCCGAGGTGCCACGGTCTATGTCACCCTGGAGCCGTGTAATCACCATGGCCGCACACCGCCCTGCGCAAACGCACTCGTCGACGCTGGTGTAGGCCGCGTGGTCGCGGCAATGCATGACCCCAATCCGCAGGTCACCGGGCGGGGTATTGAACTCCTGACGCTGGCGGGTATCCGTACTGAAGTGGGTTTGATGGAGACGCAGTCTACGGCACTGAATGTTGGTTTTGTTTCTCGTATGACCCGTGCCCGTCCATGGGTTCGACTGAAGACCGCCAGCAGTCTGGACGGTAAGACCGCGCTGGCCAACGGTGTCTCACAATGGATTACCGGCCCCGCTGCCCGCGCCGATGTGCAACGCCTGCGCGCCCGCGCATGCGCCGTACTCACCGGCATCGGTACCGTGTTGATCGATGACCCGCAGATGACCGTGCGGGATTTTGACATTGGCCGCCAGCCACTACGTATCGTGGTCGACAGTCGGTTGCGCACCCCGCCGAGAGCGAAAATCCTGCAGGACGATGGTGCCTGGATTGTCTGTTCTCAGGCCGATCGTATCCGCTGTGATGCCTTGCTGGAGGCCGGTGCTCTCGTCCTGGAACAACCCGGTAGCGACGGTCGTGTCGATCTTGCAGCACTGCTGACGGAGTTGGGCAGCCGGGGTATTAACGAAGTGCATGTTGAGGCCGGGGCGAAACTCAGCGGCGCCCTGCTGGCTGCTGGGCTGGTTGATGAATGGATAGCCTACCTTGCCCCCAAGGTCATGGGCGATCCGGCACGCGGCTTATTGGCTCTGCCTGAATATGCGGCGATGGCGCAATGTCATGATTTCCAGATTCAGGATGTACGGCAGTTGGGCGATGACCTGCGCATCACGCTACGGCCGGCAGAATCGTGAAGGGGTTCCAGGACCATTTCTCTGCGTTGGCATCTAGTTACGCGACTTTTCGTCCTGGTTATCCATCGGAGTTGTTTGTGTTTTTGGCGGGATTGTCTGAACGGCGCTCAGTCGCATGGGATTGTGCGACGGGGACGGGGCAGGCGGCACAGGGCTTGGCAGGTCATTTTGCGCAGGTAGTGGCGACGGATGCGAGTGCGAGGCAGATCGCTCAGGCCCTACCGCATCCACATATTAATTATCGGGTGGCGAGGGCTGAGGCTAGCGGTCTGGCCGATGCAAGCGTGGATCTTGTGACGGTGGCACAGGCAGCGCACTGGTTCGACTTGCCGGCTTTTTATGCAGAGGCGCGTCGTGTTTTGCGTCCCGGCGGAGTGCTGGCGCTGTGGGGGTATGAGCGGCTGATCGTTCCGGACGCGATTTCCGTTCCTTTTCAGCGGTTTTACGAGCAGACGCTGGCGGGTTTCTGGCCGCCGGAGCGTTATTTTGTCGAGACGGGTTATCGTAACTTGCCATTTCCACTTACGCAGCTGACCGCGCCGGAGATCGTGTTGCGGGTGGACTGGAATCTGGCCCAGTTGCTGGGTTATATCGGCACCTGGTCGGCAGTCAAACGCTATCGTGAGGCTCGCTGTGTTGATCCTTTACCCGCCTTGGCTGAACAATTGGGTGCTGTTTGGGGTTCTCCCGGAACCCCGAAACTCATAGAATGGCCGACCTTTTGGAAATTGGGTCGCGTTTAGCGGCAGATTTATGTTTACCGGAATCATTCAGGCTGTTGGCCACATTGTCAGTGTTACGCCTCTGACTGGCTCAGATGCGCGCGTGGTAATTGATGCGGGCGTGTTGGACTTGTCCGATGTGGCGCTAGGAGATTCGATTGCGGCTAATGGTGTGTGCTTGACCGTAGTGGCATTGGATACGATGCAAACCCCGTCGCGTTACAGCGTCGATGTATCCGGTGAGACTTTTGCCTGCACCACCGGTTTTTCCGCTGGTAGTCGGGTTAATTTAGAAAAGGCGCTGCGGTTGTCCGATCGACTGGGTGGGCATCTGGTATCTGGCCATGTTGATGGCGTGGGTGAGGTGCTGGCACTGGAACGCATTGGCGAGAGTCACTGTTTTGATCTTCGCGCGCCCGAGTCGCTGGCGCGTTATCTGGCGGCTAAAGGCTCTATCGCGGTCAATGGCGTGTCCTTGACGGTTAACAGGGTCAACGGTTGTGATTTCTCTATTAACCTGATCCCACATACCTTGGAACACACGACGCTGGGCGATCTAAAACCAGGTGGTCGCGTCAATTTGGAGGCGGACATGCTGGCCCGCTACGCTGATCGCCTGATGGCATACATTGATAGGAAAGAATGAGATGACCTCAACCAAGACGATAGCAAGCACACTTGAGATCATTGCTGAGCTGAGGGCCGGCCGTATGGTCATTTTGGTCGACGAGGAGGACCGTGAGAACGAGGGTGACCTGGTGATGGCGGCTGAGTTTGCAACGCCTGAGGCGATCAACTTCATGGCCCGGTACGGTCGCGGCTTGGTGTGCCTGACCTTGACGGACGACCGTTGCCGTCAATTGGGCCTGAAGCAGATGGTGGCCGATAACCAGACGCCGTACAGCACCGCGTTTACTGTCTCGATTGAGGCGGCCGAGGGCGTCACCACTGGCATTTCGGCGGCGGACCGCGCCATCACTATCCTCGCAGCGGTGAAGAAGGATGCGCAAGCGACCGACATTGTTCAGCCAGGCCACATCTTTCCATTGCGCGCCCAACCGGGCGGCGTGCTGAAGCGTGCCGGTCATACTGAGGCAGGCTGCGATCTGGCCGCGATGGCGGGTTTGGTTCCCGCCTCTGTTATTTGCGAGATTCTGAAGGACGACGGCATGATGGCGCGTCTGCCGGACCTGCTGGTGTTTGCCGAGGAGCACGGCCTCAAGATCGGCACCATTGCTGACCTGATCCATTACCGCAGCGAGACTGAGGGGCTGGTCGAACGCAAGACCGAGAAGTTGGTGCAAACGCCATGGGGCCCGTTTCAGTTGATGGCCTATCACGACAGCACGGCTAATGAGACACACTTGGCACTGGTACGCGGTACGATTGCGGCGGACACTGAAACTTTAGTTCGGGTACACGAGCCGGTTTCGGTGCTTGATTTCATTGACGCCGGAACCGGCCATTCGTGGACTATGGACGCGGCGATGAAGGCGATGGCGAAGGCCGATCGTGGCGTCATGTTGCTGCTGCATCGCCCGGAAACTGGTGCGGATTTGCTGCATCGCTTAAACGCGGATACCTCAGTGGCGGGCAAGGTTGAATTGCGAAATTACGGTATTGGCGCGCAGATTTTGCGCGATCTTGGCGTGGGCAAGATGCGCTTGTTGGCACACCCGCGCCGGATGCCGTCGATGACCGGATTCGGGCTGGAAGTGGCTGGATTCATGGAACAAGGGAACTGAAAAGGGGAACTGGAATGGCTCAATACGACCGCGTCCAGGAACGCGAAATTACACTCGATGGCCAAGACTTGCACATTGGCATTGTTCGTGCCCGCTTTAACCACACGATCACCGAGGGGCTGCTGGCGGCCTGCGTCGACACCTTGGTCAAGCTTGGTGTGGCTGAGTCAGACATCCAGATTGTCAATGTGGCCGGTGCGCTAGAGATTCCGGTGGTGTTAATGCACATGGCGGACTCTGAAAAGTTTGACGCGCTGATCGCTATTGCCTGCGTGATTCGTGGCGAGACCTATCATTTTGAAGTGGTGTCGAACGAGTCAAACGCCGGTATCACCCGTGTCCAATTGGATACGGGTGTTCCCATTGGAAACGCGATCCTGACCCTGGAGAACGAGGATCAGGCCGTAGTGCGCATGGACGAAAAGGGTGTTGATGTCGCGCGGGTCGCGGTAGAGATGGCCCAGTTGATCAAGTTGCTATGACACCCACTGCTGAAACGCCGCAGCAGCCGACCGTTGCCAAGTCGGCTGGGAGTCGCCGCCTGTCGCGAGAGCTCGTCTTGCGTGCACTTTATCAGTGGCAGTTGAACGACAGTTCGTTGGCCGTGCTGGTGGGACAGGCCGAGGCAGCCGATATTCACGCCAAGGCCAATGTCGCTCATTTTGAGGCGCTCCTGGCCGGGGTGCTCAAGCATGCGGCGGCGTTGGATGAGGCCCTGGTCCCGATGCTTGATCGCGAGATTTCGGCCCTTTCGCCGATTGAACATGGTGTGTTGCTACTGGGGTGCTACGAATTGATCTACCAGCTGGATGTCCCGTATCGCGTGGTGCTCAATGAGGCTGTCGATCTGGCCAAGCGCTATGGTGGTACCGATGGTCACAAGTACATCAATGGTGTGCTCGACAAGCTGGCGCAAACGGTGCGCCAGACCGAGGTCGGAGCGGTACGGTCCGCTCGATAGGCGCGACGGCAGAGGCGGTGTCCTCCGAATTTGACTTAATCCGTCGCCATTTCACCCGTGCTACGCCGGGTGCGGTGCTGGGTGTGGGTGACGATGCGGCTCTTCTGGCGTTGACACCGGGTCGCCAGTTGGCCGTTTCTACCGACATGCTGGTCAGCGACCGACACTTTTTCTCGGATACCGATCCTGATGCGCTCGGCCACAAGGCCATGGCTGTTAACTTGTCTGACTTGGCGGCGATGGGTGCCCGGCCGCGCTGGGCCACTCTGGCGCTGGCCTTGCCGGAGGCCGATGAGGCTTGGTTGTCCGCCTTCGCGCGAGGTCTGTATGCGCTGGCTGACGCGCACGGCGTGGAGTTGGTTGGTGGTGACACGACGCGTGGGCCACGTAACATTAGCATTACAGTGCTGGGCGAGGTGGGGGTCGGCCAGGCGCTGCGCCGCGATGCGGCTCGAGTGGGGGATGATGTTTGGGTCTCCGGTGCGCTGGGTGGGGCGGCCTTGGCCTTGCGGCACCTGCGCGGTGAACTGGATTTGGGTGCGGAAGCGGCCCATTGTCTGGAGCGCTTGCAGCGTCCTCAGCCACGCGTTGAATTGGGCTTGCGCTTGGGTGATTTGGCTCATGCGGCCATTGACCTTTCCGATGGCCTGCTCGCTGATCTGGGGCATATTCTGGAGCGTTCCGGCGTGGGTGCCGTGATTGACTGCGCTGCTATCCCTGTTGCGGGTGCATTTTCCAGCTTTCCACAGCATTTCGATGCGTGCGCGCTCGCGGGGGGCGACGATTACGAATTGTGTTTTACGGCGGCTTCGGAGTGCGCTGATGCGCTGCGGCAGGCGGCTTTGGAGTGTGGCGTTGCTGTGACCCGGATAGGCCAGATTACAGCGACGCCGGGTCTGCAGGATGCACACGGGCGTGTTTTTGAGCACACTAGAGGTTATGACCATTTCGCCTGATCGCCACTTTCTCCTCGCACATCCGGCGCATTTCATTGCACTGGGCTTTGGCGCGGGGCTCTCGCCTAAGGCACCGGGCACGGTGGGGACATTGGTGGCTTTCCCGTTTTACTTCCTGTTGGCTGATTCACCCGTCTTTTGGCTGTGGGCGGGTGTCTTTATGGTCGTTGGAGTCTGGGCCTGTGAGGTCGCCGGGCGGGCGCTGGGTGAGCATGATCATGGTGGCATCGTGTGGGACGAGGTGGCGGCTTTCCTGTGTGTATTACCGTTTGCGCCGGAGACCGGATGGGGTTACGCGTTGGCCTTTGCCTTGTTTCGCCTCTTTGATATCTGGAAGCCGTTCCCGATTGGCTGGTTCGACGCGCGCGTCAGGGGAGGCTTTGGCGTGATGCTCGATGATGTGCTGGCGGCCTTGTTTGCGATCGGGGTGCTGTTTGGGATGGCGGCATGGCTGTGAGCGAGGTCGAATTGGAGTCGCTGGCGGCGAAGGTGGGACAAGCGTTAGGGCACAAGGGTTGGATGTTGGCGACGGCGGAGTCTTGTACTGGGGGTTGGATTGCGCAGGTCTCGACGGCGATTTCAGGTAGTTCGGAGTGGTTCGAGCGGGGTTTTGTGACCTACAGCAATACGGCTAAGCAGGAGATGCTCGGTGTGCGGGCCGAGACTCTGATACAACACGGGGCGGTCAGCGAGGCCACAGTGCGTGAGATGGCGGCCGGGGCCTTGGCGGCGAGCCGAGCGCAGGTGGCGGTGGCGGTGTCCGGGATTGCCGGCCCGAGTGGTGGCAGCGCCGAGAAGCCAGTGGGTACGGTTTGGATTGCCTGGGCTGTAGTGGCGGGTGTTGGTACTGGCGTTGTCGCAACACGCTATCATTTCACGGGCGATCGTCAGGCGATTCGGGCGAAAATCGTGCAACAGGCCCTAGAGGGTATTCTGGAGCGGGTTATTTAGGGCGGTGAGATCACTTCTAGGCAGAATCGTGGCAGCGTAAAAATATTCGATATTGATAGGTGCAACAGGCTCATCGTATGAGCTTTTTGTCGTGCCATAATGCTCGCATCAGTTTCAAAAACCGTTTAAGAATTGGAGTCGGTCGTGGATGAGAACAAGGTCAAAGCATTGGCAGCTGCACTGTCTCAAATCGAGAAGCAGTTTGGTAAGGGATCCATCATGCGGATGGGTGATAATAATGTCATCGACGATATCCAAACCGTTTCGACGGGGTCTCTGGGGTTGGATGTCGCCTTGGGGATTGGCGGCCTGCCGCGCGGCAGGGTGGTGGAAATTTATGGTCCAGAATCATCTGGCAAGACAACGCTGACGCTGTCGGTGATCGCGCAGATGCAGAAATTAGGCGGCACGGCGGCCTTCATTGATGCTGAACACGCGCTTGACCCCGCCTATGCCATGAAGTTGGGCGTCAATGTGGGTGACCTGCTGATCTCGCAACCGGATACGGGGGAACAGGCGCTGGAGATTGCGGATATGTTGGTGCGCTCTGGTGGTGTCGATGTGATCGTCGTTGACTCGGTGGCTGCGCTGGTGCCAAAGGACCGTTGGAGAAGATTGGTT
>SXRG01000051.1 GCA_005793645.1 Burkholderiales bacterium | reverse complement strand
CGCGAGGTCGTCATTCCCATTCCCGACCGCCACGGTCGGCTGGAGATCCTGGAGATTCACACTCGCGGCATGCCCTTGGCCCAAGATGTCGATCTATCCCGCTTAGCCAACGACACGCATGGTTTCGTGGGGGCCGACCTAGAGGCACTGTGCCGCGAGGCAGCGATGATCTGCGTGCGGCGCATCCTGCCCGAGATCGACTTTGCCCAAGCCTCGTTGCCCTACGAATCTCTGCAAAGACTGGAGCTGAACAAGGAGGATTTTCAAACCGCGCTGCGCGAGGTGGAACCTTCTGCCTTGCGCGAAGTGTTTGTCGAAGTGCCCACCACGACCTGGGAGGATGTGGGCGGGCTGGCCACACCGAAGCGCCTGCTGCGCGAGGCGCTGGAATGGCCGTTGCTGCATGGGGCCCTGTTCGAGGCGGCGGGTGTACGGCCCCTCAAGGGGATCCTCCTGTCCGGGCCGCCCGGCTGCGGCAAAACCTTGCTAGTCCAGGCGGCGGCCAGCGCGACCCAGGTCAACTTTATTTCGGTCAAGGGGCCGGCCTTGATGTCCAAGTACATCGGCGAATCAGAACGCGCCGTGCGCGAGGTCTTTCACAAGGCCAAGCAGGCAGCACCCTGTCTGGTGTTTTTCGACGAGATTGATGCGCTAGCCCCGCGTCGTGGCAGCGGCACGTCGGATGCCGGTGTCGGTGAGCGCGTCGTGGCGCAGTTCCTGGCCGAGATGGACGGGGTCGAGAAACTGACCGGCGTTCTGGTCCTGGCCGCCACCAATCGGCCCGACATGATCGACCCAGCCCTGTTGCGTCCGGGCCGTTTCGATGTGCGGGTGGAGATTCCCTTGCCGGACGAGGCAGAACGGCTGGCGATCCTGCGGGTACAGACGCGGTCCAAGCCGCTCGCCAGCGAGATAAGTTTGGAGACCCTCGCCGCTCACACCAATGGGCTGACCGGTGCCGACCTGGGCGCGGTCTGTCAGGTTGCCGCCCTGAATGCGATCCGCGAGCGGGTGGAATCCGCATCGGACGGTATCGATGCAAGCCCCTTGCGGATTGAGACACGACACCTCGAAGCGGCGCTGAGCCAGATTCGATCGTGAACGAAACCACACTGACACCCCCCGATCGCGCCCTCTATCTCTACTGCCTGGCAAGGCCGGAATCGCTCTCGGCCCTGCAAGAGGCTAGACCTCCCGGCGTGGACGAACGCACCCCGCTGATGACACTGGCGGATGAGACGGGTGCAGTGGCCGCGGTCATCAGCGAGGTGAATCCAGCCGAATTTTCCGAGCACAACCTGCAGGATTTGTCCTGGCTGGGGCCGCGCGCACAACGGCACGAGGCGGTAGTGACGCAAGTGATGGGCTCGTCGCCGGTCTTGCCGGTCAAATTCGGCACGCTCTTTCATTCCCGCGTCAGTCTCCAATCCTTTATGGGCCGACATCGGGCGGCTATCGTGTTGGCGCTGGAGACCCTGCGCGACAAATCCGAGTGGAGTGCCAAGGCCTATCTGAACAGCACGGTGGCCAGGACGAGCGTGATCGCTTCGGATCCCCAGATTCAGTCACGGTTGGCAACGCTGCCGGAATCTCCCGGCGCGCGTTATATCCAGCAGCGGCAACTGGATGCACTCATCGAGACGGCGTTGAACGCCTGGTTGACTGGAGTGACTCAGGCCTTGCACCAGGCTCTGATCCCGCATGCCGTCGGCTCCAAGCCGCTGCGCTGCCACCCCGGTGCGGTCACTGGACGCCCGGAACGCATGATCATGAATACCGCCTTTCTGGTGCGGGCCGAGGCCCTCGACGACTTCCGTGCCGAATTGACCCGACAACAGGCGGCCTATACCGATCACGGCCTGAGCCTTGAATGGCAGGGGCCATGGCCCCCGTATAATTTTTGCCCCGCGCTCACGGAAGATGGAACATGAAAAAACCGGACATGACCCCTAGCCTGGACTCCGACGAGCGTGTCCCGTCCCCCATCCATTCGGAGCCGGAAGGTTGGTATGAAAAGCTGTACCACATGCTGCTCAGCAACATCCCTTTCTCCCTTCTACTGGTGGATCGTTCGTTGCGCGTGGTCTCGGCCAACCGCAATTTTTTGGTGAAGGGGCGGCGCAGCGTCAAGGACACCGTGGGCGCGCGTATCAGTGAGGTGTTCCCCGAAACGATCATGGGATTCACGCAACTGGAAAGCAAGATTCGCAATGTTTTTGACACCGGTCTACCCCTGCCTGGCGCGCAAATGACCTATCGTGCTCCCGGCGTTCACACCCGGATCTATTACTACACGGTGATCCCGGTTAGCTTGGGGCCTACGGTGGAACATGTCATGCTGGTGCTTGATGACATTACCGAGAAGGTACAACTGGTCGAGAAGGCCCGCATGGTCGAGCGCCACTTGGCGACCGTGGTCGAGAGTGCTAACGACTTGGTCGTTTCAACCGACACCAAGGGCAATATCGTCAGCTGGAATCTGGCCGCCGAGCATATCTCGGGTTACCTGGCCAACGAGGTGCTGGGGCGCAAGCTCTCCGAGATGTGTTTGGCCAGCCAGCAGACGGGCATGAAGGAGATGATCCGCAGGGTGACCGAAGGCGATGCCGTACAGTCCAAGGAGGTCGGCCTGGTGTCGCGCACGGGTGTGCTGGTTCCGGTAGACTGGTCCTGCTCCCCAATCCTGGATGATTCCGACAAGGTCAGTGGGGTGGTGGCGGTCGGGCGCGACCTGACCGAGCGGCGGGCGTTCGAGCAGCACATCTTCCAGAGCGAGAAGTTGGCGGCTCTGGGGGTGATGGCGGGTGGGATCGCGCATGAGCTGCGCAATCCTCTGGCGGCGAGCTTTTCTGCCGCCCAGTTTCTGCTGGATCCGGCCGGTGATCCGACATTTCAGCGGGAGTGTGTCAGCAAAATCATCAATGGCATCCAGCGCTCGTCGGCGATTATCGAGAATCTGTTGCGTTTCGCCCGGCCCGCACCGGCCAGCGACCGTGTGGGACAAATCGATCTGGTGGCCCTGGCGCAAGAGACAATCAGCGTCTTGGCGCCCCAGGCCAAACTGCAAAAGATCCGGATCCTGGAAAGATTTGATGCCACACCGGTCCTGGTTTCAGGAAATACCAACCTTCTGCAACAGGTGCTGATGAATTTGATCCTGAATGCCTGCCAGGCTACCCCAGGGGGTGGCGAGGTCATAGTCAGGGTTTGCCGCGAGGCGGATGAGGCGTGGATGCAGGTGGAGGATACGGGCTGCGGCGTTTCGCCAGCCAACCTGGGACGCGTCTTCGACCCCTTTTTTACCACGCAACCGGTGGGTAAGGGTACGGGTCTGGGCCTCTCCATTTGCCATACCATCGTCAGGCAGCACGGGGGAACGATCGAGCTGGATAGCGTGGAGGGTCGCGGGAGCATCTTTACGGTCCGCCTGCCGTGCCTGAAGGCTTGAGGCATGGCTAAAGAGGTCACTGTACTGGTAGTGGATGACGAGCCCGAGGTGTGCTGGGCGCTGGACACACTCTTACGTCGGCATGGATTCACGGTGGTGACGATGGATAGCGGGGCGCGAGCGCTCGGCTGGCTGAACAGGCCGGATCAGGATTGCCGCCTCATCCTGCTGGACGCCAAGTTGGGCGACATCGATGGCGTAGAACTCGCCAGACGGATACGCGCTGATACGCGCTGCACCGCGCCCGTGATCCTCGTCTCCGGCTACTTTTACCGGGACGACAGCGTAGTGCAGGACAGCCTGAGTGCCGGTCTCATCGCCGCCTTTGTGACCAAACCGTTCCAACATGATGAGATCCTGAGCGCCATCAGCATCGTATTGCAAAAGCAAAAATTGTGAGAGTGGGTATGCAAAAATTCATCTACGCCGTGCTGGATCGGCCTGCGGAGGGCGCCCTTGTGGACGATTCGGGAGCAGACGGGATCGATGCCGCGCCCTTGGAACGGGTTGACTATCGGGATCTGGTAGCGGTGATCAGTGACATTGACCCCGCCCGATTCGTTCCCAACGCGGCTGCTGAGGCGCGACTCCAGGCTGATCTGCTCAAATACCAGCAGGTCAATGCCGCCCTTTTCAGGCACTCTGGCCAGGGCGGGATGTTGCCACTCAAATTCGGCTTCACGGCCGCCGATAAGGCGGCGGTGGAGGCGGTTCTGGAGCGCGCCTATCTCCAGCTACGCGCCCACCTGAATCGTCTGAGAGGGGTTGCGGAATTGGTGGTTCATGCCTCCTGGGAGATCTCTAGGGTCATTCCGGAGATCGCGCATACGCATCCGGAACTCATCAGTGAAGATCCGGTGCAGACCGGGAAAAACCTGTTCGAAGCGGTTGAGGCGAAGAAAAGAGGCCTCATTGACACCGTGCATGGCCAGCTTTCCCCGCTCGCCCTGGATTTTGCAGCAGGTTCGGGCAAGACCGAGAACATGATTTTCAATCGAAGTTACCTCGTGGCCACGGCGCAGGGGGTAGCGTTCGACGCGGCGATGAATGTGCTGGGGGATCGCTATGACGGCATCCTGAGTTTTCGCTATATCGGCCCCCTGCCGGCCTACAGCTTCGTCAATATCGAACTCAATCAAGGGAAATTCGAGTTGCTGGATCAGGCGCGAAAGACCCTGAACCTCCCGGAAACGGTGACTTGGGAGCAAATAAAGACTGCCTACCGTCGGTTGCTTCTGGCCAATCATCCGGATCACCATCCCGATGACCCTCAGGCCGCGCAGCGCTGCAAGGCCGTGGTATCGGCCTATGAACTGGTGAGCGCCTACTGTCAGAGCCTGCCGGAGTTTGCTGCACGGGGTCACGAGGGTGATTTCTCATTCGCCCAGAGCGAGGTCGAAAAGGTCTTTATCGTCGATGACAAGGGCGCCTTATTGGCGCGTGGAAGTCAGGCATGAGTCGGGCCATCGGTATCGACTTGGGCACGACCAACAGTTGCGTAGCCACCTTGGTAGAGGGGCGGCCAATCATTGTGCCGAATAGCGAAGGGGGGCGCACCACACCGTCCGTCGTGACCTTTACGGCAGACGGACAGCGGTTAGTCGGGGCAGCGGCGCGGCGGCATGTGAACCATCCAGCCCATACGATCACCTCCATCAAACGATTCATGGGCCGCCAGTGGGACGAGGTCACCGAGGAGATGGCCATGATCCCGTATCAGGTCGAACGGGGCGCGGATGACGATGTGCGTATCGCCATTGCGGGTCGGCAATACACGCCGCCCGAGATCAGTGCGATGATCCTGCAACAACTGAAGACCGATGCCGAGGCCTTCCTCGGCGAGCCGGTAAGCGACGCGGTCATCACCGTGCCAGCCTATTTCAATAACGCCCAACGCGAGGCGACCCAGGCTGCCGGCAAGATCGCAGGGCTCAATGTCCTGCGCATTCTCAACGAGCCGACAGCCGCTTCGCTGGCCTATGGACTGGATCAGGCACAGGAACAGACTGTCCTAGTCTTCGATCTGGGCGGCGGCACCTTTGATGTCTCCATCCTCGACCTGGGGCAAGGACTGTTCGAGGTCAAATCGACCCATGGAGACAATCACCTCGGCGGTGACAACTTCGACCAAGCGATCGTCAACTGGATGCTGGCTGAGATTCATCGCGCGTGGGGTCTCAATCTCACTGCGGACCAAGGGCAGGTGTCACGCCTCCGGCTGATTGCAGAAGCGGCCAAGGTCGCGCTCTCATCCAAACCCAGTACGCAGATTACCCTACCTTTTCCCAATGAGGGCAAACCCTGCCTCCTTGACCTCTCACGTGAAAAACTGAACGCGCTGACAGTCGACCTGCTCGCCCGCATGGACAGGCCGGTCCAGCAGGCCCTCGCCGACGCCGGCCTCGCCTCATCGGACATCGGTCATGTCGTCCTGGTTGGCGGTATGACCCGAATGCCAGCCGTAGCGGATCATCTGAGGCATCTCATCGACAAGGAACCTCAGGACGGGATCGATCCGGACGAGGTGGTGGCCATTGGCGCGGCGCTCCAAGCCGGTATCCTCGCGGGCGCGATCAAGGACATACTGCTGCTCGATGTCACTCCGCTCTCGCTGGGAATCGAGACCAGGGGCGGCATCTTTACACGACTCATTGCTCGCAACACCAGCGTCCCGACACACAAGACACACACCTTCACCACGGCGGAGGATGGTCAGACCTCGATGGAATTCCGCATTCTGCAGGGCGAGTCCGAGATGGCCGCCTTCAACAAGACGCTGGGCAGTTTCCGGCTGGACGGGATCACGCCGGCGCGGCGTGGCCTGATGGAGGTCGATGTCAGTTTCGATATCGATGCCAACGGAATCCTCCATATCCACGCGGAAGACATTACCACCGGCAACGGGCGGCAGATTCGGATTGAGGGGGGCGCCGTCCTAAGCGAGGCGGAAGTCACCCGGATGACCGAAGAAGCCGAGGTGCACGCCGGTGATGCCCGCCGCCTGCATGACCTCGCCGAGGCACGCAACCTCGCCGAGATCCTTGCCGATGAGATTGAACGCTCGCTATCGGTGCAACGCGATCGGATCGAGGCATGTCACGAGGCTGCCCTTGAAGACCAGATCCGTCGCCTACGCGATGCATTGAAAAACGACGAGGCCTCGGAGATACGCACCCGCATTCAAGGATTGACGGAGGCAGCGCAAGTTCTCATCAAAGGCGCTCACGGCGCCACCCGGAAAACGAAAAGTAGGGAAAATGTTCCGTAAATATGGCGGCCACTCCCCATAGAAGGCGCTGCCACTCCCCATAGAAGGCGCTGCCACTCCCCATAGAAGGCGCTGCCACTCCCCATAGAAGGCGCATCCATTCCCTGTTACACCTTGGTCACAAGGAAAGGTCCCTAGCATAGTCCCTTGATTTCGTATGGCGCGTCGTCTTTTTTATTCGTGCGAGCCATCGAGGTTCACTGCTTGGCATGGATAATGCTTTATCTACAGTGTGAAGGGTTTGCCCCGTACTTCGCAGGGTTTGGACGAGTGGGGTTGGTTTCTTATTAGGAGATGGATCATGGCAAGCGTACAAAAATCGACGGACTCCTCAAGCTTGGCTGAAGTGGTTGATCGCGTTTTGGAGAAGGGCATCGTGATTGATGCTTGGGTCAAGGTTTCTCTGGTAGGTATTGAGCTGTTGTCGGTT
>SXRG01000050.1 GCA_005793645.1 Burkholderiales bacterium | reverse complement strand
CCGGGCCTCCGGGCATCCCCGGCATTCCAGGCGCACCCGCCGGAATCTGCCCCGGAAATTGGGTCATGATTTGTTGCATCTGGGCCGCCGTCGGGCCACCAGGACCCACACCAATCGACTCCCCAAACTGGATCATTTCCGGCGTCGGTGCGAATCCGGCAGGACCACTCGCGGGACCACCCGGCATTCCCGGACCACCCATCGGGCCCATCATCGGACCACCTTGCGGACCACCCGGCATCCCCATGGGACCCATCTGCGGCCCCCCCGGACCCATTGGCCCCGGCATCCCCATCGGGCCAGGCCCGAACTGCGGACCCATCATCGGACCACCAAACGGCTGCGGACCTCCCGGCATCCCCATCGGGCCCATCATCGGACCACCTTGCGGACCACCCGGCATCCCCATGGGACCCATCTGCCCCGGCATTCCCGGACCTCCCATCGGACCACCCGGCATTCCCGGACCACCCATCGGGCCCATCATCGGACCACCTTGCGGACCACCCGGCATCCCCGGACCTCCTGGCAAACCCAAACCACCGGGGCCTTGAGCGCCTGGAGCCAGCAATTGACCCCCTTCACCAAGGAGACGCGGATCGAGGATTACGCCCCCTGGGCCCATGATTTGCCCAGGCTGCAAAGGCACACCCGGCTGACCGGGAACCGCTGCCGCCAAACCTTCGGCTGGCACAGGAGCGATTGCAGGAGAGCCTGCCTCAGGTGTGCCCGCAACAGGTGCTGCCCCTTCTACAGGAATCGTTCCAGCAATCGGAGCCGTGACCGGTGTACCGCCCGCCGGAGTTTGAGCCGCCCCTTGCGGCGCTGCGACCGCAGAAACTGCAGGCGCATTTTGTGGTGGCTGCGCGATTTGAGTAGCCTGAGCGGGAGGCGGCACAGCGGCACCAGGTTGCGGATTAGCGGGTAAGGGGTTAACGGTTTGCGCTTGTGCCGCCGGCTGTGGTCCCGCCGGCGTGGGGTCCGGAACAGCCACCGTTGGCGTCGGGCCTGCAGAAACCGGGGACTGACCCCCAGCAGATGGATTCGTCAGTGTTTGAATTACTTCCGCCGGTACGCTCATTTCAATCTCCTGAAGACCTATTCAAGCCTATTTCTATAAATAGTCTTTTCGGACTATCAATTGTGAAAAACAACTTGTCAACTACTTTTTTGAGAAGAAAAATTCTCCGCACATTGCCCTTAAAATACCCCCAACCTACTGCTATCTCACCGCCATGAATCCTGTCCTCATCTTCGACATCGAAACCATCCCGGACATCGACAGTCTGCGCCGTCTGCGTAGCGTCGATCCGGCATTGCCTGACGCAGAGGTCGTGCAAATGGCGCTATTGCAGCGTCGGCAGCAAAACGGCACGGATTTTTTGCAGCTGCACCTGCAACGCATCGTCACCATCTCCTGCCTCCTGCGCACGAATGACACACTGAAGGTATTTTCCCTGTCCGAGCCGGATCTAGGTGAGGCCGACATCGTGCGGCGCTTTTTCGAGGGTATAGAGAAATACACGCCGCAAATTGTGTCCTGGAACGGGGGTGGCTTCGATCTGCCGGTGCTGCATTACCGCGACATTCACCATGGCGTGGAAGCCCCGCGCTATTGGGATCAGGGCGAGGATGACAAAGATTTCAAATGGAACAACTACATCAGCCGTTACCACAACCGTCACCTCGACCTGATGGATCTATTGGCGATGTATCAGGCACGCGCCTATGTGCCGCTGGATGACTTTGCCAAACTGCTCGGTTTTCCAGGCAAGCTTGGCATGGACGGCAGCAAGGTATGGGATGCCTTCCATGCGGGCCAGCAATCGCAGATTCGTGATTATTGCGAAACCGATGTCGCAAACACCTGGTTGGTGTACCTGCGTTTTCAGCTCATGCGCGGTCACCTGAACGCCGATCAGTACGAAGCCGAAATCGCCCTCACTCGCAAAACCCTCAATGACCTACCCGGCCAACACTGGCGCGAATTTTTGGCGGCATGGGACGCATGATGCGCTCCAAGCGGCCAATTTCCTGAAACTGGGGCCGTCGCTTCCTGACCGGCGATAGCACTTTCGGAAAGATGAGTGGGCTGCACATGACAATTACTGATATGACACTACCAACATGACACCCATCCAAATTGAATCTATTGACCACGAAGGTCAAGGCGTCGGCCACCTAGCGGACGGACGCGTAGTATTCGTCGAAGGCGCGCTCACCGGTGAGGTTGTGGAATACGCCCCGAAACGGAGCAAAGACCGCTTTGAAAAGGGCACGGTGACGCGCATTCTCAAGGCCAGTCCGTTCCGCGTCACGCCAGAATGCGAATGGTTTGGCATCTGTGGCGGCTGTTCACTGCAACACTTGGACGAAGCGGCGCAGGTCGCGGTCAAGCAACGCGTGCTGGAAGATGCGCTCAAGCATATCGGCAATGTCCAGCCCGATCACTGGTTGGCACCGCTCCACGGCCCCACCTGGGGCTATCGCCGTCGTGCCCGGCTATCGGTCCGTCTTGTGCCAAAGAAAGGCGGCATTCTGGTCGGCTTTCACGAAAAGAAAAGCCGTTATGTCGCCTACATGACTAGTTGCAAGATCCTGCCGCCACACATCTCTACGCTACTTCCGGCATTGTCCGATCTGGTTCTAAATCTATCTCTGAAAGAACAACTGCCGCAAATCGAGGTAGCCGTCTCGGATGCGGTATCTGCACTGGTATTTCGCATCATGCAACCGCTGACGGCGGAGGACGAGGCACAGGTGCGTGCATTCGCCGATCGCCACAGAGTGCAAATCTGGCTGCAAACCAAAGGTCCGGACACGGCGAAGCCCTTCCACCCGCTTGATGCGCCGAAACTGACCTATCACCTCGATGAATTCGACATCGAGATGCCATTCGGCCCCACCGAATTCACCCAGGTCAACTTTGACATCAACCAGAGCCTGATCCGCCGAGCCATGTATATGCTAGACGCGCGGCCAAATGAACGCATAGGCGACATGTTCTGCGGTCTGGGCAATTTCTCGCTACCGATCGCCCGATCCGGCGCGCAGGTATTGGGAGTGGAAGGCAGTGCCACGCTGGTCAAACGCGCCGAGGAAAACGCCGCACACAATGGATTGAGCGCAGCCTTTTCCGCCGCCGACCTGTTCAAGATGACGCCAGAGGCCTTCGCCGCGCTAGGCCCACTCGACAAACTCCTGATCGACCCGCCGCGCGATGGCGCCATCGAACTAGTCAACTCCCTGCCGGAGCAGGGTGGCCCACAGCGCATCGTCTATATCTCGTGCAAGCCCTCGACACTGGCCCGTGACGCCGCCGTACTCGTACACAGCAAAGGCTACCGTCTGGTCACCGCCGGCATCGCCAACATGTTCCCGCACACGGCACATGTTGAGTCCATCGCACAGTTCGAACGCCCCTGACCACAGGCGTAAAAAAAGCGGCCGCAGCCGCTTTTTCCTGAGTGGACAAGCGTTTAATCGCGCTCACCCATAAAGGCCATCAACAATTGCAGCAGATTGACAAAAATATTGTAGATATCGAGATAAACCGCCAGGGTGGCCATCACATAGTTGGTCTCACCGCCGTTGACGATGCGAGAGATGTCGAACAACAGAAAGCCGGAAAACAACAGAACCGCCACACCAGACAAAGTCAGTGCCAAGGCCGGGATCTGGAAGAACAGATTAGCCAAACTGGCCACAATCAGCAGAACCAGACCGATCATCAGAAAGTTGCCCATGAAGCTGAAATCGCGCTTGCTGGTTGTCGCGATGGTCGCCAAGGTCAGGAAGATGATGCCGGTACCGCCGGCCGCCAGACCGATGATCTGACTACCGTTGGCAAGACCCAGTGCCACCTGCAGGATCGGGCCGAGGAAGACACCCATCACACCGGTGAAGGCCAACATCAAGACCACGCCCAGGCCGCTGTCGCGGTTGGCTTGAACCGCCCAGAGCAGACCAAACATCACGGCAATCATGGCGATGGACCCCATGATGGGATGCTCAGCCATAAAACTGAAGTCCATGCTGAGGCCAATGAAGGCACCGATCACCGTCGGAATCATCGACAGACCGAGCAACATATAAGTATTACGCAGGACGCGATGGGTCGCGACAGCACGAGCAGGTTGTTCGTAAGTACGGGTACTAAAAGCCATGGGTGTCACCTCGTGACAGATTTAAACAGTTTCCAATCTAAGGGATCCACCATTAAATTTCAAGTGTGCAACACCTTCTTCATAAACCATCCGATCAATCGTGACTGATTGGTCACTGATAGGTTACTGATTGACTCAGACTGGCGATGCTGCGGGCGGACTGATAGAATGCCCCGATTTAGTCAGAACATCCCTCGTCATGTCGCTCATTGTTCAAAAATATGGTGGAACCTCCGTCGGCTCCATCGACCGCATCCGCAATGTGGCCGAGCGCGTCGCCAAGTTCAAGATGCTGGGGCACCAGGTTGTTGTGGTCCTTTCCGCCATGTCCGGCGAAACCAACCGGCTGATTGCCCTCGCCAAAGAAATCCAGAAAGATCCCGACCCGCGCGAAATGGATGTGCTCATCTCCACCGGAGAGCAAGTCACTATCGCCCTCTTGGCCATGGCGCTCAAGGATCTTGGCCTGAAGGCCAAGAGCTACACCGGCGCCCAAGTCAGCATCGTCACCGACGATGCCCACACCAAGGCGCGCATCCTCAAGATCGACGAAGACAAGATGCGTGCCGACCTCGATTCCGGCCATGTCATCGTCGTCGCCGGCTTCCAGGGTGTGGACGAGAACGGAAACATCACCACCCTAGGTCGCGGAGGATCGGACACCACCGGCGTTGCCCTGGCGGCGGCCCTCAAAGCCGACGAATGCCAGATCT
>SXRG01000049.1 GCA_005793645.1 Burkholderiales bacterium | reverse complement strand
GGGGGGCGCAGCCGTGGCGTATTGGCAGCCGATCGCCGAGCGTTACGGGCTTAACCTCACCGTGGTCAATCCAAAGGTCGATCCCGCCTTCGCGTTCATGACGCTGGATCACGATGGCAAGATCCGTATGGACTGTTCCAGTCCGTATGCCATGGCCAGCCTGGTCGCACTCAAGGATCGCTACGACATCGCCTGGGGCAACGACGCCGATGTCGATCGTCACGGCATCGTCACGCCCTCGATCGGGTTGATGAACCCCAATCATTATCTGGCGGTTTCCATCCACTACCTGCTCAGTCATCGTCCGCAGTGGTCGGCGCAGGCCGCCGTGGGCAAGACGCTGGTGTCCTCTGCGCTCATCGACCGCGTGGTCGGTGGGCTTGGCCGGAAACTGCTGGAAGTGCCGGTCGGCTTCAACGGGTTCTCGCCTGGCCTGTTCGACGGTAGCGTGTGCTTTGGCGGTGAAGAATCCGCTGGCGCCAGTTTCCTGAAACGTGACGGCACGGTATGGACCACCGACAAGGACGGCATCCTCTTGGGCTTGTTGGCGGCAGAAATCACCGCCGTCACCGGCGCCGATCCCGGCCGCTATTACCAAAATCTGGCCGCGCAATACGGTGCCCCGGACTACATCCGCATCGACGCCCCCGCCTCACCGGCACAAAAAGCCGCGTTCAAAAAGCTCACGGGTGAACGCGTTGCTGCCACCCTGCTCGCGGGCGATGCCATCACCGCGCGTCTGACGCACGCCCCCGGCAATGGTGCCGCCATTGGCGGGCTGAAAGTGGTCACGGAGAACGGTTGGTTCGCTGCCCGTCCGTCTGGCACTGAGGATATTTACAAACTCTACGCCGAGAGCTTCAAGGGCCGCGAACACCTCGACACCATCGTCCGTGAAGCGCAGGCCATTGTTACAGCGGCATTAAGTTAAAGAGATTCGCTGGTAAACGGTCGGACCGCATTCCCTCGCCGCTACAAAGCCGGCTGGCGCGTATAGAGTGCGCACATAAAAGGAGAATCCATTATGCGTTCATCATTCCGTCACATCCTGCTCGCCCTGTTCCTGCCGCCACCCTGCCCTGCAGCGCAGCCCATGCGGACTTCGCTGCAGGGCTCGATGCCTACAAGCGCGCCGACTATGCCACGGCGTTGCGTGAGTGGCGGCCGCTTGCCGAGCAGGGAAATGCCTACATGCAAACCAACCTCGGGTTCATGTACGAAGACGGCCGGGGCGTGCCGCAGGACGACAAACAAGCCGTCGCGTGGCTCCGCAAGGCCGCCGCGCAGGGACATGCCGGTGCGCAGCGTATCCTCGACAGCAAGTAGGCCGACGGTCGGGTCACGCCTCCTTCCGCGCAAATTGCCCAGACCGGGCATAAAGCCAAACGGACGCATTGCTGTAATGACCGCCGGACGCAGCCATCAGTTTTCAAACCAGGACACGGCCCACGGCCACCGCCTGTTCGGCTATCACCTGATGAAATCCATGCTGGAGGACCCGGACAACCTCAGCATGGCGGCCCTGCACGAACAAATCCGCGAGCGCGTGCTATCGGATTCTCGCAGAATCGGTCGGGAGTTCGAGCAGGAACCGGAACTGATGGGGAATGCAAGGATGGTGGTGGGGCGTTGAGTGCTGAGTGCTGGGCGTTTGCATGAATTCTGCAATTATCTCTGGATGCCTCTGAAAACGGGGATTATCGGTGCCAGACAGCACAAAATTCAGAGCGGTTAATGAGGGATGTTGTGATCTAAATAGATGTTTTATAGCTCATTTGTTGGGTGCGGGGTTGGTACGGATGGCTTAAAGATTTGGTGAGTCTTGTCTGCTAGTATCGCTTACCCAAACGCGATACGGAGAAATACAACATGCCTCAACGCACTGCACCCTTGGTGGCTTTTCTTGCCCTGCTGGCCTTGAGCCTCAGTGGCTGCGCTACGGCCCCCCAGGCAAAGCCCGCTGCCCCGGCAGCCCCGGCAAAGCCCGCTGCCCCTGCTGTTCCCGTCTTGAGTGAGGCCGCCGCCAAGGCCCTGGCTCAGGCAGAGGCCGATGTGAAGATGGCCAAGGCCAAGCATGCCTTGTGGACCACGGCCGATAAGGCCTTTAAGGAGGCGAAAGAGGCTGCAACGACGGGCGACAGCGCAAAGGTTCTGAAGGCCGCTGCCTTTGCTTCCAGTCAGGTCAAGCTCGGCCTGGAGCAATTGAATTATCCGTCCACGCAGTACTGAGCGACCTGATCGCCTTCGTATAAGGAGAAAATATTATGCATATCAAGCATTTGTCAGGTGCGATTGTCCTGGCTGCCAGTATTGTGACCCCCGTTTTTGCGGCTGATCCGCCCAAGGCGACCCTCTCCGGCAAGGATATTGCCTTCCAGTTGCCCAAAGGTAACTGCCTGGCCTGCCATAGCATCGCCGGCGGTGAACAACCCGGAACGCTCGGCCCGGAGCTGAAGGATATGAAGGCGCGTTTCCCGGACAAGAAAGAATTGGCGGCGCACATTGCAGATCAAACCGCATTCAATCCTTACACCGCGATGCCGCCTTTTCTTAAGCACGGTGCGTTGACTCAGGAAGAATTGGACAAGGTCGTAGATTTTATCCACGGCCTGTAACCAGAGACTTCATTGGAGATAAAATGAACAAGATTGCACAAACCCTCGCGATTCTCTGCGGCCTGCTGGTCGTTACATCCCCCGCCTTGGCTGGGCCTGAGGAAGACCGTCAGGCCATGATCAAACACTTCAAGGACAGTTATCCGAAGATGGATCAGGCGACCTTCATCCACGGCGCACTGGCGTTTAATCAGGATGCCCTTAATCAGTACAAGAGCATCATGGAGTTTCCTCCTTACGGGGAAGATATGGATAAGGCAGAGAAACTGTGGAATACGCCGATGAAGAGCGGCAAGACCTACGCGGACTGTCTGCCCAATGGCGGCAAGATGATCGCCGGTGACTACCCGCTGTTTGACAACGCCAAGGGTAAGGTTGTGACGCTGGAAATGGCGGTCAATGACTGCCGCACTGCCAATGGCGAGGCGGCATGGGTATATGGGGATCCCAAAACCATGGGTCTGCTCACCGCGCATCTGCGCACGCTGTCCGATGGGATGAAGGTCAACATCAAGGTGGAAGGCCCGGCGGCGCTTAAGGCCTATGAGGATGGCAAGAAGACCTGGTACGCGCGCAAGGGCCAGTTGAATTTTTCCTGCGCCAGCTGTCATGTGTATGGCGCGGGCGACAAGGTGCGTTCCGAGATTCTTTCCCCGGTAATTGGCCAAACTACGCACTGGCCTGTGTTCCGTGGAGGCACCAATCTGGTTACCCTGCAAACTCGTTACAAGGGCTGTAATGCCTCGGTGCGTCATGTCGGCCAAGACCCCGGACACGAGGCCTGGAATAACCTGGAGTACTACCATAGCTTCATGAGCAACGGTCTGCCGATGCAGGCGTCGATTTTCCGCAAGTAATCCGCAAGCGTTGCACACAAAAAACCCGCCGTAGGGCGGGTTTTTTATCGAACGCATTAATCGTCCCGCTTTTATGGGGGGATTACCACCCAGGTTACGGGCTGGAATTTAGGCCGTTTTGGAATAGCGTGGACGAATAACGGCGCCCGGCGGAGCGATGTCCTGACGCAGATAGCGATCGAAACACATTGCGATGTTACGCAGGAAACGCAGACCGAGATCGGTCACGCGCAACAC
Organism: Burkholderiales bacterium; assembly: GCA_005793645.1. GTDB lineage: Bacteria > Pseudomonadota > Gammaproteobacteria > Burkholderiales > Thiobacillaceae > QYQG01. The sequence goes on along the minus strand of SXRG01000049.1, from coordinate 23,847 downwards.
ACCGTTTTCCAGGGTCAGCAAACCGTCTGTGGCCTGCGCCTGAAGGTCCGGCAGGGCATCGGCGAAATAGTCCCAGCAATCGATGCCCCAAGCGGCCGAGAAGGCTGCGCCGTCCAGCTCCAGATCGCACATGACGCGGGTAATCATGTCGCGGCGGATTTCGTCATCGCGGGTGAGGCGCAGACCGCGCTCGACGCATAGCCCGTCCTTCATCACCCCCTCTTCATAGAGCCGCAGGGTCTTCTGGTTTTGCACATAGGTCGTCCGCGTCTGGCTGATGCTGGAGGAGCCAAAGGCGTAGATGTCGCAATTCTTGTGCGTGGTATAGCCCTGGAAGTTGCGGTACAGGGTCTTGGCCCGCTGGGCGAGAACCATTTCGTCCGTTGGCTTGGCGTAGTGATCCAGGCCGATATTGACATAACCTGCTGCGGAGAGACGGTCGTGGATCAGGTTCTGCAGTTCAAGCCGGGTGGCAAAATCAGGTAGGTCGGACTCGGCGATCAGCTTCTGGTGTTTCTTCATCCATGGCACATGTGCGTAGCCAAAGATGGCAAACCGATCGGGTGACCAATCGAGCACGGTATCCAGCGTTTGCGCAAAACTCGCCACATTCTGGTAGGGCAGCCCCACGATCAGGTCCATGTTGATGCTGGTGAAGCCCAGATCGCGGGCCCAGCCGTAAACCTCGGCAATCAACGCCTTCGGCTGCACTCGGTTGACGGCCACTTGTACCTTGGGGTCCAGGTCCTGCACCCCGAAGGAAATTCGGTTGAAGCCGGATTCGCGCAAGGCCACCAGATGATCTCGCGTCAGTTCGCGTGGATCTACCTCACAGCCCATCTCGGCATCCGGTGCGAGGGTGAAGCGCTGGCGGATGGCCATCATCAAGCGGCGAATATCGTCCGGCTTGAGGTAGGTTGGCGTACCCCCGCCCCAGTGTAATTGGCGCACGAGACGCGTTTTGTCCACCCGCGCCGAAACGGTGTCCATCTCGCGTTCTAGGCAATCGAGATAGGGTGCGACCCGTTCGTAATGCCCGGTGGCCACCATGTTGCAGCCACAGTAGTAGCACAGGGTGTCGCAGAACGGGATGTGGAAATATAACGAAATACCGCGCGCCGGATCCTGGCTTGATGCAAGCTCGTCCAGCCACTCGGCCTCACGGAATCCCTCATGGAAATACGGCGCGGTCGGATAGGAGGTATAGCGCGGGCCCGCTTTGCTATATTTAAGGAGCAAGGAAGTGAGGTCAGACATGGTCTTTAATTGAAGGGTGTTCGGGCGATTCTAGCAGGATGCTAGGCGTATCAGTAAGCGGAAGGCCGTGCCTTTGCCAAATCACGGGTACTAAAAGACTAGGGTAGGCTACGAAAAATGACTTGTAATTGAGAGAATAGTCACTAATATCTGATTACCTCCCTGACCATCGCAATGATGGTCTTTCCACGGCGCTGTTCTTCAGCGCCGTTTTTTTTTGTTACAATCCGCACACTCTTATTGCTGCGGATCTGTCGCAGCTACGCCCCTCATGACAGCCCTCTCTTCCGAAATTTTCAAGGCCTACGACATCCGTGGTGTCGTTGGTAAAACACTGACACCGGCCATCGTCGAGCAGATCGGTGCAGCGCTGGGCTCTGAGGCACGGGTACGGGAGCAAACCGCCATTGTTATTGGCCGTGACGGCCGTTTGTCCGGGCTGGAACTGGCGGCGGCATTGGCACGCGGCATCCAGTCTGCCGGAGTCGATGTCATTGATGTGGGCTGTGTCGCGACGCCAATGACGTATTTCGCTGCGTTCGAGACCGGCGCAAACAGCGCGGTGATGGTCACTGGCAGCCATAATCCGCCCGATTACAACGGTCTGAAGATGGTGCTCGGCGGTGAAACGCTAGCTTCCGATGCTATCCAGAGTCTGCGTCGCCGCATCGAAAACCAGGATTTCGAACAGGGTGCCGGAAGTTACCGTGTTCACGACATCGCGCAGTCCTATCAGGACCGCATCGTTAGTGATATCCGCCTAGCGCGTTCGCTCAAGATTATTGTCGATGCCGGTAACGGGGTGGCCGGGGCGTTCGCGCCGGCACTGTACCGTGCACTGGGTTGTACGGTTGAGGAACTGTTTTGTGAGGTGGATGGTCGCTTCCCAAATCACCACCCCGACCCTTCGGTGCCCAAGAACCTCGCTGACCTGATCGCCCACCTCAAAGACAGCGATGCCGATATTGGTCTGGCGTTTGATGGTGACGGCGATCGTCTGGGCGTAGTTACCAAGGCGGGTCAGATCATCTATCCCGACCGCCAGTTGATGCTCTACGCGGCTGATGTGCTCAGCCGAAACCCTGGCGCGACCATCATCTACGATATCAAATCGACCCGTAACCTGGACGGCTGGATACGCCAACACGGTGGCGAACCGCTCATGTGGAAGACAGGTCACTCACTGGTCAAGGGCAAGATGAAGGAGACCGGCGCGCACCTGGCCGGCGAGATGAGCGGCCATGTGTTCTTCAAGGAGCGTTGGTATGGCTTTGATGATGGCCTTTATACCGGTGCCCGTCTGCTCGAGATCCTGTCGCAATCGATGGACATCGACGCCGTCTTTGCCGCGCTGCCTGAAAGCGTCAGCACCCCGGAATTGAATGTGCGAATGGAAGAGGGTGGCCCGCATCGCCTCATCGCCCAACTGCAACGCAGCGCTACCTTTCCTGGTGCGGAACGGATTATCGATATCGACGGCCTGCGCGTCGAATACCCGGATGGCTTTGGCTTAATGCGCCCGTCCAATACCACGCCGGTTATCGTCCTGCGTTTCGAGGCCGACACGCTTAAGGCGCTGGCCCGCATTCAGGATACATTCCGCGACATTCTTTTGAGCGCCGCGCCCCATCTGCAGATTCCCTTTTAATCAGGAGCCACCAATGACCCCTATCATCAGCATCATCATGGGCAGCAATAGCGACTGGGACACCATGAAGCGTGCCGCCGACATCCTCACCGAGTTCGGGATTCCCTTCGAAAAGCGCGTTATCTCGGCGCATCGCACCCCGGATATGGCCTTTGAATATGCCAGCAACGCTGCCGGACGCGGTATCCGCTGCATCATCGCCGGTGCCGGCGGGGCGGCGCACCTGGCCGGGGTCATGGCCGGCAAGTCTGCCCTACCGGTGCTGGGCGTGCCCATTCAATCCAAGGCCTTGAACGGCATGGATTCGCTGCTTTCTATCGTTCAAATGCCCAAGGGTATCCCGGTCGCAACCTTTGCCATTGGTGATGCCGGTGCGGCCAACGCGGCCTTGTTTGCCGTGGCCATGCTGGCCGGAACAGACGGTGTCATCGCAGCAAAACTTGCTGCCTTCCGCCAGCGTCAAACGGATGCCGTTCTGGCTATGGAATTGCCGGACTAACCCTCTTCCAGAGACAGGGTCATTACCTGACCCTTGTTATCTTGGTTGTGAATTCGTACTGGAAGGCCACCGCGTTCAAGGTCGAACCAGAGATCAACTTCGCCATCGCCATCACGCCAGGCATGGAGTCGCCATAGGCTGCGACCATCCTGCATTTCGGCATAAGGCGCACTGACGCGGTAACCCCGTAGCTTGCGCCCGTCGGTTACAGGCAGGATGAAGGGCGCCTGCTCAGGTTGCAAAGTTAGGCCTAGGTGAAACGGAAAACTGAGTAGATCTTGCGCCAAAGGTCGTAGTGCCTGCGTTTCGCCATTCAACACTAATTGCTGGCCAACCCGATCGAAGCGGGCCTGATCGCTACGCCGCTCACCCCGTTGAATATGGAATTGATCGGGACGCAGCCCCTCCGTGCTGATCTCGCCTTGACTCTCTTGCACGATACGCCCCGCCACGAACAATGACAGCAGACCGCTCGCCTCAGTGCGGCTTTTCAGGCTGTAACGCACACCTTCCCGATGCCATTGATAGACACTGCGTCCCGCCTTGAAGCCATTCTCACCAATCGCCACCGCATAAGTCAGCGTCATTTGTTCGGGCAGATTTCGCAAGAGCGGGCGCACCGCTACCGGTAACGGCTTGGGTTGCATTGCGGCCGCAGCAGGCTGTGCCACGACGGTCGATGCCGTTTGCGCCGGGGCCGGAGTGGGGACGGCGGCAGGCGATGGTGGCGGTGCCACATCCGGTGACACATGGACAGGATCTGCAACAACGGCAGGTGGCAAGCGCACGGGTGCCGGCGTAGAAACCGGCACAGGGACAGCCCTTGCCTTTGTTGCTGGCGGTATCGTCAAAACCGCTTCGAGCGGAAACGCTACTTCCTCGGTCGGGGCCAAGGCTGTCCACCATGCCGAAGGCGAGACCATGAGGGCAGAATGCAAGGCTAGAGAAAGCAGCAGGGCCAGTCCAAGAACCGATCCGGCTGAGCGGTACATGATCAGTCCAACGGCGGTGAGACCAGCGGCACGGTATCCGTTGCTGCAGGGGACAGGCGGACCGTGCCCTGCGCGGTGAGGGTCATCCGGCCTTCGGCAAACCAGCGGATGGCCTGAGGGAAGATGCGGTGTTCCTCGGTCAAGACACGTGCAGCCAGGGTATCGGGGGTGTCATCATTTAATACCGGCACAGCAGCCTGAATGACGATGGGGCCGACATCGACCTCGGGCGTGACGAAATGCACGGTACAGCCGTGCAGTTTCACGCCCGCTGCCAGCGCGCGTTCGTGGGTATGCAGGCCGGGGAAAGACGGTAACAAGGCTGGGTGGACATTGATCAGACGCCCTGCGTAATGGTTGACGAAGCCATCCGTCAGCACCCGCATGAAACCTGCCAGCACTACGAGATCCGGTGCGTGGCGGTCGATCTCGGCCATGAGCGCCGTGTCAAAGGCCGCACGATCCACATAGGTCTTGTGGTCAATCACTCCCGTCGGGATGCCACGTATGGCAGCCGTTTGCAGCCCTTTGGCATCGGCACGGTTGCTAATCACTGCAGCAAATTCGACGGGAAGATTTGCGCCGAATAAGGCCTCCATGTTGGAGCCGCGCCCGGAGATGAGGATGACTAAGCGGGTCATTCCGGTGCGGAAACTGGCTCAGCGGTACTGCACATGCGGCACAGCATCGGTGGAGACGACCTGCCCCAGGTGATACACCGTTTCGCCTTGCGCGCGCAGGAACTCGGCGGCACGCGCCGCATCTTCGGCGGCGACGATAACGGCCATGCCGATGCCGCAGTTGAATGTGCGGCGCATCTCGTGATCGCTGACATTCCCTGTCTGTTGCAGCCATTGGAACACAGGTGGCAGGGGCCAGCGATTGGCGTCGATAGCCACCGCCGTGCCTTGCGGAAGCACACGCGGGATGTTTTCGGTAAGGCCGCCGCCGGTGATATGCGCCATGCCCTTGACGGTGAGTTCGGCCATCAATGCCAGCAACGGTTTGACATAAATGCGCGTGGGTTCGAGCAGCGCATGGCCGAAAGGCTTGCCGTGGAAATCGGCGGACAGATCGGCGCCGCTGACCTCGATCAGTTTGCGCACCAGCGAATAGCCGTTCGAATGTGGTCCGCTTGAGGCCAAGCCCAGCACCGCGTCGCCGGGCTGGATGGTCTGACCGGTGATGAGCTTGGATTTTTCTGCCACGCCCACTGCAAATCCGGCGAGGTCGTATTCGCCTTCCGGATACATGCCCGGCATCTCCGCCGTCTCGCCGCCAATCAATGCGCAGCCGGATAACGCGCAGCCGGTGGCGATGCCGCTGACCACGGCCTCGCCGGTATCGACATCGAGCTTTCCAAAGGCGAAATAATCGAGGAAAAACAGCGGCTCTGCGCCCTGCACGAGGATATCGTTAACGCTCATGGCGACCAGGTCCTGGCCGATGGTGTCGTGCTTGTTGAGCTCAAACGCCAACTTCAACTTGGTGCCGACACCGTCGGTGCCGGAGATCAACACCGGTTCCTTGTATTTCTTGGGCAGCTCCATCAGCGCGCCGAAGCCGCCGATGCCGCCCAGCACCTCGGGGCGTAGCGTGCGGCGGGCGAGCGGCTTGATTCGTTCAACCAGGGAATCGCCGGCGTCCATATCGACGCCGGCATCGCGGTAGGTGTATGAGGCTTGAGAAGAAGGGGTGTGAGAAGACACGGGAGACCGCCTGTTTACAAAGATGCCGTCATTTTACGCTGTCTGAAGGTTCTCGGTTGTGTGTGAAGTGGTGCGAGAGGGTCGGATCGTCCACGCGTCGCCATTCACCATTGATTACTTCGGGGTTGGTGGCCCGGTCACCCCCAACGCTACCGAAGCCATCGCGAGGCTGTAGCGCTGGTGTGGGTAGTACGAAGGAGACCAGTAGCAGCATCAGGCCGATGGTGTCGCTGACCGGTCCCGGAATGATGAATAAGAGGCCCGCAAAGAATCGCAGGCCCACCGTAGTCAGTGCATGCCAGGGCGAAGCCCCCGACTGCAGTGCACCCATGAGCTGCAGTGCCCACCCCTTTTGCACATGGAGCATCAGGCTCCAACCCAACAGGATTCCCAGCGCGAGCCAGGCGAGCGTCCAGACGCCGATGGTTTGCCAGAGATAGTAGATTCCAACTGATTCCAGTATGGGAAAGGCGAGGACTATAATCGCCAATCCAAGACCCACATTAAGCTTCATGGCCGAACCCCTGTTGATGGTGATAACAACCCTGCCTGATAACGCGCAGGCCCGGACGCTGGCTCGACAGATTGTCGAGGCACGGCTGGCTGCCTGTGTACAGGTCGGCGCGTCGGTTGAATCCTTTTATCGCTGGCAAGGTACGGTTGAACAGGTCTACGAAACGCCGTTGCTGATCAAGACGGTCTCGGCGCGGTATGCGGCCTTGGAGTCTTTTTTGCAACAGCATCACCCTTACGCGCTGCCCGAGATTATTGCCTTGAACGAGGTTCATGGTTCGTCAGCATACCTTGACTGGGTCGCCCAAGAAACCCAGCTTAATCGCTAGCCAATTTGGAGTATTGCATGCGTCGCTTGTCTGCTTTGTTGTTCCTCGTTGCAGCGCTGTTACTAAATGTGGTGGCTTTTGCTGAGGCGGAGCCACTCGATCCTGAGAAGGCCTTTCAGATCAGTGCCCAAGTGACGGCTAAGAATCGTGTCGAGGTGCGCTTCAAGATTGAAAAGGGCTATTACCTATACCGCGACAAGACCCGTGTTTCGGCTCAAGGTGCGACCCTGGGGGCCGTGGATCTGCCCAAGGGCAAGGTTAAGCAAGACGAGAATTTTGGTCGGGTCGAGACTTGGCGCGACGAGGTGCGCTTCAATCTGTCGGTCAAGGCGACGGCCCCGTACACCTTGAAGATCACCACACAAGGCTGTGCCGATGTTGGCCTGTGTTATCCGCCCATGGACACCGAGATTCGTGTCGATCCCTCGGTACCCGTCAAGGCCGCAGCCCCGAGCAAGGATGATTTGCGGGCGCGACTAAAGGCCCTTGCCGGCGATCTGCCTCCCAACCTTCCACAAGCCAACCCGCCGTTACCTGCCGAAGAGGCCTTCAAGCTGCGACTGAATCGCGATGGCAACACGATCACCGCCCAGTTCGGTATCGCCCAGGATTATTACCTTTACCGTGACAAGGTGCATCTGACCGTCAAACAACCGGCAGGTGCCACGCTGGGCAAGATCCGCTTCCCCACGGCTGAAGAGAAGGATGACCCCAACTTTGGCCGCATGGCGATTTATCACCATGATTTCACCGCGAGTGCCTCGCTTCAGGGCCTCAAATCGGGTGAGACCGTTGTGATTGATGCCTCCTGGCAAGGCTGCAACGAGGCCTCCGGAATCTGCTATCCACCCCTGGAACAGCGTTACACTTTAGCGGACGGCGGTGCTACAGGAAAAATTGCGACATCGGCCACGGCAGAATCCGAGACGGACCAGATTGCCAGTCTATTCAAGGGCGGCAGTTTCTGGCTGGTCGTAGCCAGCTTCTTTGGTTTCGGCCTCCTGCTGGCGTTGACCCCTTGCGTCTTCCCGATGATTCCCATCTTGTCCGGGATCATTGTCGGTCACGGCGATAAGGTCACCAAGACCCACGGCTTCCTGCTCGCCGTGGCCTATGTGTTGGGCATGGCCATCACTTATGCCGCCGCCGGTGTTGCGGCCGGTTTGTCTGGTTCACTCCTCTCCGCCGCCCTACAAACCCCGTTGGCACTGGGTATGGGGGCCACCGTTTTTGTCTTGCTGTCGCTGTCCATGTTTGGTTTCTACGAACTGCAACTTCCCAGCGCCCTGCAAAGCCGCATGACTACGGCGAGTAACCGTCTTCATGGTGGGCACTTCGCCGGCGTATTTGGTATGGGCGCACTCTCAGCCCTGATCGTTGGACCCTGTGTTGCCGCGCCGTTGGCCGGGGCCTTGATCTACATCGGCCAGACCGGTGATGTCATTCTGGGGGGGGTATCGCTCTTTGTCATGGCGCTGGGCATGGGCGTGCCCTTGCTACTGATCGGCCTGTCCGCCGGTGCGTTGCTGCCCAAGGCCGGCGGCTGGATGGATACCGTCAAGCGCGTCTTCGGTGTTCTGCTCCTGGCCGTCGCCATCTGGCTGGTTCAGCCTCTGTTGCCCGCTTGGGGCAGCATGTTGCTGTGGGCTGCATTGCTCATCCCTTATGGTGTGCATCTGAGTGCGCTGGACCATACCCCGCAGGGCTGGCAGCGTTTGTGGAAGGCCTTTGGCGTCATGCTTCTGGTGACGGGCCTAGCCTTCGTGATCGGCGTACTGGGCGGTAGTCGCGATATCCTGCAACCGTTGGCCGTGTTTGCGGGTGGCCCCGACACGACAGCAAAAAACGCGCACCTCTCGTTTGAGCGCGTTAAAACGGTGGCCGAGCTGGATGCTGCCATCGCCCGTAGCGCCGGCAAGCCGGTGATGCTGGATTTCTACGCCGACTGGTGTGTCTCGTGCAAGGAGATGGAAAAAATCACCTTTGCAGATCCTCGCGTGCAAACCGCCTTGCAAGGCGTTGTCCTGCTACAGGCCGATGTTACGGCCAATTCTGCCGATGATAAGGCCCTGCTCAAGCGCTTTGGTCTGTTTGGCCCGCCCGGCATCCTGTTCTTCAATCGCAATGGCACGGAAAGCCCCTTTAAGGTCGTCGGATACCAAGCCCCTGAAGTCTTTCTGGACAGTCTGAAGAAGGCCTTAATGTCATGAAACGCATCTTCTGGATCGGTGCGGCGGCCGTTTTTGCCGTTCTGATCGGCCTCACCTGGATGGTTGCCAAGACGCCTGAGACTGCGCGCAGTACGGGCTCCGGCACCCAGGCCTTCTGGAACGCCACCCTGCCCGATACACAGGGCCAACTTCAGTCCATGGAGCGCTATCGTGGCAAGGTTGTCGTCGTCAACTTTTGGGCCCCGTGGTGCCCACCCTGCCGCGCCGAGATGCCCGGTTTCATGGCCCTGCAAGAAAAATATGGCAAGGATGGCGTGCAATTTATCGGTATCGCCCTCGACACGACAGAGCATGTACAGCGTTTCCTGACGGCAAAGCCCACCAATTACCCAATCTATCTGGGTGAAATCGGGGGTAGAGAACTCTCGCTCGCCCTCGGAAACCACACCGATGCGCTACCCTACACGGTGATCATCGACCGTCGTGGCGAGGCCGCCGGCAGCCAGGTCGGCATGCTCGACGAGGCACGCCTGGAAGCGATACTGCGTCCCCTGCTGTGAACGAGGCCGACCCTACCATCAGCCGGCCCGTCCAACCGCCAAAGCCTTTGCTGACGGCGGTGGGGCGAGCCATTGGTGATTACGCCATGATTCAGGATGGCGACCGCATCCTGCTTGGGTTGTCCGGCGGCAAGGACAGCCTCTCGCTGCTGCACCTCCTACTCCATTTGCGCGACAAGGCCCCGATCCGGTTTGAGCTTGCCTGCTGCACCGTTGATCCGCAATCACCCGAGTACGACCCCTCGCCGCTCAAGGCTTATGTCGCTGCGCTGGGGATTCCGTATTTCTATGAATCGCAACCCATCGTCGCCAGCGCCGAAACGCATATGAAGGGTGACTCGTTCTGCGCCTATTGTTCCCGCATGCGGCGCGGCATTCTGTATCGCGTCGCCCGTGAAAACGGCTATGGCGTGCTGGCCCTGGCGCAACATCTCGATGACCTTGCCGAAACTTTCATGATGTCGGCCTTCTTCGGCGGCAAGTTGCGTACCATGGGTGCAAACTATGTCAACGATGTTGGCGATGTGCGCGTTATTCGCCCGCTTGTCTATGCCCGCGAGCGGCAGATGCGTGACTTTGCTGAACGCGCGCCGCTCCCCGTTATCTTCGAAAACTGCCCGGCCTGTTTCTCCATGCCTATGCAGCGTTATCAAATTAAACAGTTGCTCGCCGATCAGGAACGCCAGCATCCGCAACTGTTTGCCAATCTGCTCACGGCCATGCGTCCGCTTATGGGAGAGCCTATCCCCTAACCCCTGATCGGGGTTTGAGTTTGTTTAATCTGCGTCACTCAAAGTTTGCATTACCCTAAAACAGGATAAAGTAGGTCCTGCGATGAGCGATTCGACTTCGTCCCCTTTTTTCGCTGCGGCCATTTACTCGGGCAATACGCCTGGGTTTTTGTGTTGCGCAGGGCCCTGGCAATTGGCTGAAGCGCAAGCGATCGAGGCGCACATCGCGGCCTGTCTGCAAGGCCCGGCCTTGCCCATTGACATTACCATCGACACGCAGGCCGTCTCTGCACTAGACACCTCGGGCGGCTGGTTGTTGCATCGTCTGCGGCGCAATCTGGAGGCCATTGGTCATCGCGTGCACTTCACCGGCCTGCGACCTGAATTCGCGGCTTTGCTGGATCTCATTGCGCTGCGTACCGCACCTGCGCCTGTGGCGACAACACCCCCGCCGGGGGTCTTGGCCAGGATAGGCCGTGCGGTCTGGGAAAGCGGACAGGGTGCCCTCGGGCTGCTATCGTTTTTGGGCGAGAGCACCTTGGCGATGGCGCGTGCCCTGCGGCATCCGCGCCGCATGCGCTGGCGTGCCATCGTTTACAACCTGCAAACCGCTGGTGTAGCGGCCCTGCCGATCACGGGCCTCCTATCGTTTCTGCTGGGCATCGTCATTGCCTATCAGGGTGCAGAACAATTGCGCCGCGTTGGTGCCAACATCTACATTGCCGACCTGGTCGGTCTGTCGATGCTGCGCGAACTGTCCCCGCTTATTACCGCTATCATCATTGCCGGCCGTTCCGGTTCGGCCTATGCCGCACAGATAGGTACCCTGAAGGTGACGGAAGAAATCGATGCCCTGCGCACTATCGGTATCGGGTCGTTTGACCTCCTGGTCTTGCCCAAGGTGATTGCCCTGATCATCGCACTACCGCTCTTGACCGTGTACACCGATGTCATGGGCATCCTCGGCGGCATGGTCATGGCCCACGCTCAGCTCGATGTCGGGTTTACCACCTTCATCGATCGTCTTGATGCCGCTGTCAGCCTGACCTCGTTCATGATTGGTATTGGCAAGGCTCCGGTATTCGCCATCATTATTGCGCTGGTGGGCTGTTATCAGGGCTTTCAGGTCAACGGCAGCGCCGAGAGCGTCGGGCAGCAGACCACTATCAGCGTGGTGCAGTCGATCTTTCTGGTGATCCTGGTTGACGCAATGTTTTCCATCGCCTTCAGCTGGCTGAAATTGTGAGCAAGTCATGAGCGATCCGGACGCCATCATCGAAATCCGCGACCTGAACACCCGTTTCGGGGCTCAAGTGGTGCACCGCGATGTAAATTTGACGATACGACGCGGTGAGGTGTTCGCGCTGATCGGCGGCAGCGGCTGCGGCAAATCGACCCTGCTTCGTGAAATTCTGATGTTGCAGGCACCGGTATCTGGATCGATCCGCGTCTTCGGCCAGGAGGTGATCGGTCGCAATGACGAGGCGGCCCTGCCGCTACGGCAGCGCTGGGGGATGATGTTCGAGCGCGCGGCACTCTTCAGTGCGCTGACCGTACGCGAGAATGTTCTGCTGGTGCTGCGTGAACATACTCACCTCGATACGGCGCTGGCCAATGAGATCGCGGACCTCAAGATTGCCCTCACCGGTCTACCGCCTGATGCTGGCTCGAAATATCCGAACGAACTCTCCGGCGGTATGCGAAAGCGTGCGGCCCTGGCGCGAGCCCTGGCACTCGATCCGGAGCTGCTGTTCCTGGATGAACCCACTGCCGGGCTTGACCCCATGAGCGCCACTGGCATCGATGCGCTGGTACGCCAGTTGCGCGATGCGCTCGGACTGACCATCATGATGGTCACCCACGACCTGGATCTACTGTGGAACGCAGCAGATCGAGTCGCCGTTCTGGGTGAAGAGCGCATCTTGGGAGTCGGTACCATGCAAGAACTGGCAGAGATGAATCATCCGGTAATACATGATTACTTTTACGGGCCACGCGGGCGTGGAGCGCGGGAGCAGGCATGGAATCAAAGGTAAATTTCGCGGTCGTTGGGGTATTCGTATTGCTGTTGGGCACGCTGTTCATTGGCGCCATCTTGTGGCTCTCCAGCAACAAGTCCTACCGGACGGCCTATGACACCTACCTCGTGTACATGGAAGAATCGGTGTCCGGCCTAAATCACGATGCCCCTGTGCGTTATCGCGGCGTTCAGGTCGGCGCCGTGCGGGCCATCGCGCTGGCGCCGCACAACCCGGAACAGGTCAAACTGACCCTGGATATCCAGCGCGGTACCCCCGTAAAACAGGACACTCTCGCTATCCTGCGGGTGCAGGGCCTGACTGGCATCGCTCATATTGAACTGTCCGGCGACAGCCGCGATGTGCCACCGCTTAAGCCGGCGCAGGGGGAGAAGTACCCGGTGATCCGCACCGCCCCGTCACTGATGCTGCGCCTGGACACCGCCGTCACCACCCTGCTCGCCAATCTCAACCGCAGCAGCGAACGCATCAATATCCTGCTCGATGACGAAAGCCGCCAAACCATGCGGCAAACCCTGGCGCATCTGGAACGGCTCTCGGGTACCCTTGCGAGCCACGACGGCACCCTTGGTGACGGACTAAAGCAGGCCACGCGAACTCTGGAAAATACCCAGAAAATCACCAGCCTAGCCCATGCCGAGCTGCCCAAACTCCTGCAACGCATCCATCGCAGTGCCGAGGCTTTTGACCGCATGGCCGCCGACACCGCCCGAGCCGGAGTGACGACGACGCAGACGGCCGAGAGCATACGCACCGAGACCCTGCCTGAGGTTCAGCGGGCGATCACCGATCTGCGCGAATTGACCGTTTCATTGCGCCGCTTCAGCGAAACCTTGGAGCGCAATCCCGGCCTGCTGCTGCAAGGCCATCCCGCCATCGCTCCGGGGCCAGGCGAATGAAACCAACAGGAGCCGCTATGCACTCGAACCCGCCTTCTCATTACACACAGCTTCATGTGCGCCTCATCGCCAGCATTTTTGGCGTCGCTTTACTGACTGGTTGTGGCTCACTGCTTCCCCCGCCGCACCCCCCGGAGCAGATTTATGTACTCGAAGCGGCTGCCCTGCCGATGGGTATCAAACCCACCGCGCCACGCGAGATCGTTCTGGCCGTTAGCCCTCCCCGTGCCCGCGCAGGTTACGATACCCATCGCATGGTCTGGGTGCGTCAAGCGCATGGGCTAGAGCTCTTTGCGCGCAACCGTTGGGCCGATACGCCCGCGCGTATGCTGGCACCGTTGCTCATTCAATCCCTGCAACACTCGGGCACCTTCCAGGCCATAGTACCGGTCTCCTCCAGCGTATCCGCGAACTGGCGACTGGATACGGAGGTCATTCGTCTACAACACGATTTCAGCGTAAAGCCAAGCCGCGTTCAGTTAACGTTCGGCGTGCAACTGGTCGATCTTGCCACCCGGCGTGTCATCGCGAGCACCGAGTTTGAAGAAGTGGAACCCGCCGCTTCTGAAGATGCCTACGGCGGAGTGCTTGCCACCAACCGTGCCCTGCAGCGACTGCTTATCCGGGTCACCGGGTTTTGCGCCCGCTAGTCCACAATCCCCTTCAGCATGGCCTCTTCTTCGGCCGCGATCTCGCCCATGACTTGGGCGAGTTGATCGATTTTTGCAGCGCGGGCCAAGTGGGCCGTGTTCATCTTGATGACCTGAACCTGACCGTCCTTGTCGATGAGGATAGTGATGCGGCATGGCAGGGGGGGGATGGGGTTTTTATACGACTGACTGACGCGGGCGAGACGCTGGTTGGCATCGGAAGGGCAGGTGGGGATCACCTTGATGCGTGGTGCGTCCTTGATCCCGGCCCGGGTCATGTCAGCTTGAGCGTCTTGGGTGGGGCCGACACGCCACCCCTTCTTGCTGGCAGATTGACGAATGGCCGTGACGGTTTCTTCAAAGCCAAGGCGTGATCTGCGCAGATCGAACATGGCTGACATCAATTGAGCCTGTCGTACGCGGGCCACCTGCGCAAGGTCATTGGCTGGCGTTTCAGCTCGAGCGGCCGTCGCCATAAGGGTTAGGGCCAACAGGGTGATCGGGATGATATATCGGGTCATGTTGGCCTCCCGAGTTAAGGGTTAGTGATGCCCCGCGAGGGGGGCACCCTCGGCGAGTTGATACTGGGTCCCACAATAGGGGCAACGCACAGGCAGTCCTTCAATCAGACGAATGAATACGCGCGGGTGCTGGTCCCACAGTGCCCGTTCGGATGTCGGGCAATGCAGCGGAAGTTGGTGAGCCTGGACGGTGACGATGGCTTCGGTGGGCATGGTACTCCTTAGACAGGGGACAGCCAGCCGGCGTGGGCACTCGAGCGGCCTTGTACGCAGTCGAAATAGAGCGCTTGCAGCTTTTCGGTGATCGGCCCGCGGCTACCGTTGCCGATGCTGCGGTTGTCGAGTTCGCAAATCGGCGTGACCTCGGCAGCGGTGCCGGTAAAGAAGGCCTCGTCGGCGCAATAGACTTCGTCGCGGGTGATGCGTTTTTCAACTACCGGGATGCCAAGTTCCCCCGCCAACTGGATGATGGTGTCGCGGGTGATGCCTTCCAGTGCGCTGGTTAGGTCCGGTGTGTACAGCGTGCCTTTGCGGACCAGGAAGAAGTTTTCGCCCGAACCCTCGGCCACAAAGCCGTCCACATCTAATAGTAGGGCCTCCTGGTAGCCATCCATCTCGGCCTCGCGATGGGCCAGAATGGAGTTCATGTAGTTGCCGTTGGCCTTGGCCTTGCACATGGTGATGTTGACATGGTGGCGGCTGAAGGAGGATGTTTTGACCCGGATGCCCTTGGTGAGTGCCTCGGCACCCATGTAGGCGCCCCACGGCCAGGCCGCGACGATGACATGGGTGGACAGCGCCTTGGCGGAGATGCCCATTGCCTCGGCACCGTAGAAGGCCATCGGTCGCAGGTAGCCAGATTTCAGTCCGTTTTCCTTGACTACGGCGAGTTGTGCGGCGTTGATCTCGTCCTTGGAGAACGGCAACTTCATGCCGAGGATATGGCCGGAGCGGAACAGACGGTCGGTGTGGTCCTGCAGGCGGAAGATGGCCGGGCCTTGAGGCGTTTCATAGGCGCGTACGCCTTCAAAGACGCCCATGCCGTAGTGCAGGGTGTGGGTCAACACATGGGTGGTGGCCTCGCGCCAAGGGACCATTTTCCCGTCGTACCAGATAACGCCGTCGCGGTCGGCCATGGACATGATGCAAACTCCAGAAATCAATAAAGGTTGAGCGCGGATTGTAGCGCAGCCGACTTATTCCCCAAAGACTGCTTGCCATAGGTCCCGCACATGATCCGGGTGGGGGCCGGCATCCGCGCGAGGGATGCGTGCGGTTTCGGCGCCTTGCAGTTTAATCTGATGTTGCAATCGGCGCAGTTCGCGGTAGGCATCGGCGGCGAGTCTGGCGATGGACGCTGGCAGCAGGTCGGTTTCGGCAGAGCGGTCAAGCAGGGCAATATTGCCGCAGTTAGCGAGCAAGGCAGGGTGCTGGTTGGCATGGGCCAGGATCAGGTATTGCACGGCAAACTCACAATCGACCAGACCGCCAGGGTCGTGTTTTAGGTCAAACAGGGCACTGCGGTTGGGGTGGCCGTCGTGCATCTTCTGGCGCATTGCCAGAACTTCGGTGCGCAGCCGTTCCGGGTCACGGGGGAGGGCAAGAATGGCTTTGCGGATGGCCTCGAATTGCTGGCCGATAGAGCTGTCGCCACAGCAAAAGCGGGCACGCGTGAGCGCCTGATGTTCCCAGGTCCAAGCCTGGCTCTGCTGATAGTCGGCATAGGCGGATACGCTGCTGACCAACAGGCCAGAGGCACCGTCAGGTCGCAGGCGCAGATCGGTCTCGTAAAGGATGCCCGCTGAGGTGACCGCCGACATCCAAGCGCTGAGGCGTTTTGCCAGGCGAGCGTAGGTGTCCTGGGCGTCCGGGTGGGGGTCGTCGTACAGAAAGACAAGATCAAGATCGGAGGCATAACCGAGCTCCTTGCCGCCCAGTTTTCCATAGGCAATGACGGCGAAGGCCGGGGTTTCGCAATGGCGGCGTGGCAATTCACGCCAGACGCGGTGGATCGTGACATCGAGTAGCAGGTCGGCCAATTCGGTTAGACGATCAGACAGTATTTCCAGACGCAGTTCGCCGGCCAGGTCGCGTACCAGTAGGCGCAGGGTCACGGTTTGCTTGAAGTGGCGCAGGGCGTCCATCTCCCGCTCGGTGTCGCCGGCCA
The DNA here is from genome assembly GCA_005793645.1 of Burkholderiales bacterium. GTDB lineage: Bacteria > Pseudomonadota > Gammaproteobacteria > Burkholderiales > Thiobacillaceae > QYQG01. The sequence goes on along the minus strand of SXRG01000049.1, from coordinate 7,162 downwards.
GGGTGTCGAGTTGGGCTTCCAAGTCGCGCCGCGCTTCGATCCAGTCCACCTCGGCGGTCAGGAGGCGCGCATCGATGAGTTCGTCGAGAAGGTGTGGTTGCCGGGTCAGATATTGCGCCGCCCAAGGGCTGCTGCTGCATAATTGGGCGATCCTGGCCAGGGTACTGGGATATTCGTTTAAGAGTCGGAGATAGGGGGCGCGGCGGCAGATGGTTTCCAGCAGCGTCAGCATGCGTGACAGGGTATCGTCGGCATTGGTTAACGCGGTGGCGGCCGTGATCAGCGGTGGAAATAGGGCATCCACCGCGAGCTGGTTTGTGGCGGGCAGGGCGTGATAGCGGCTGCTGGTCCGCAGGGCGATGAGTTTTCGGTAACATGCTGCCGGATCGGAAAAGCCGTGCTCCGCTAGGACCTGAATGGCCTCGGATTCCGGGCGTTCACATAGCCCGGCCATGGGGTGATCGGTATTTTCGTTGGCCATCTCGGTGCCAAACAGGGCCTCGAATTCGCGGGCAACTCCGCTGCGCAGTGTGGTGAGGTGGGCGTAAAACGCGGGCCAATGGGTAAATCCCAAGCCCTTGGCAATGCGTGTGCGGTCTTCATCGTGGGTGGGCAGATCTTGTGTCTGGGCGTCATCCAGATATTGCAGGCGGTGCTCGACGGTGCGCAGGACGATATAGGCTTGTTGTAGACGGTCCACAGTGGCTTGCGGCATTAACTGGGCGCTGGGTAGGAGGTTGAGTACTTGGCGTGTGGGGCGGATTTGCAATTGTGGTTCGCGCCCGCCACGCACCAGTTGGTGGACTTGGGCGATGAATTCGATCTCGCGGATCCCGCCTGGTCCAAGTTTGATGTTGTCGGCGCGATCTTTGCGCACAACCTCACGGCGGATTTGTGCATGCAGATCACGCATGGCGGCAAAGGCCCCGTAGTCGAAATACTTGCGGAATATGAAGGGGCGGCGCAGGGCCTCCAGGGCATCGATTGCGCCCCCGGTTAGGGCGCGTCCCTTGATCCAGGCGTAGCGCTCCCATTCCCGTGCCTGGGTGTAGAAATACTCCTCCAGCATGGTCAGACTGCTCGCCAAGGGGCCGCCTTCACCATAGGGGCGCAGGCGCATGTCAACGCGAAACACGAACCCGTTGGCCGTGGTGTCGCCGATCAGGGCGATCAGGCGTTTTCCGAGGCGGGTAAAGAATTCGTGGTTGTCTATGCGGCGCGGCCCGGCGGTCTCGCCGGCTTCGGGGAAGACAAAAATGAGGTCGATATCGGAGGAGACATTAAGTTCCCGTCCACCGAGTTTGCCCATACCGACCACCATCATCTGTTGTGACTGTCCGGTGCTGTCGAGCGGTTCGCCGTGAATGGCGGCCAATTCGGCATGGATCTGAGTGACACCGCGTTGGATGGCGAGTTCGGCGAGATCGGTACAGGTGCCGGTGACCTCGGTGAGATCCGCGAGACCGTTGATGTCACGCACAACAAGCCGGGCCATGACGGCCTCACGCAGTCGGCGCAAGGCTATGCCAAGGTCGCCGTGAGCGGTCAGGTTCGTGGTTAGGGTGGCCTCCATTTCAGGGGCGTTGAAGGGTTGGTTGATCTGTGCCTCTAGGCTCTCGCGCAGGCCGGGGCGAGCAGATAAACGGGTCGTTAGCCAGCGTGAATGGTGGGCAGCATGATCGATACGATTAATGGGTATCATGGTGAGTAGCTACAGGAGATGATTGTCAATCGGGTGGAATTGTCTTATTTTGCGCACTCCCGGGGGGGAGAACCTTTTTCGGATACTGTCGAGGAATCGTAGCGTATGTCAAATATCGAATCTGTCGCGCATGAAGCGCGGATCTTTTCTCCCTCGGAGGCCTTCGTCAATCAGGCGACGATTTCCGGTATGGCGGCATATCGGGCGCTCTGCGCGGAGGCCGAGGCGGATTATGAGGGTTACTGGGCGCGGCTGGCACGTGAACATCTGACTTGGAAGCAGCCCTTCAGCACGGTTCTGGACGAGAAGAGTGCGCCATTCTATCAATGGTTTGCGGATGGTCGGCTGAATGTATCCTACAACTGTCTGGATAAGAATATCGAGGCGGGCCTGGGTGGTAAGGTGGCCATCCATTTCGAGGCCGACGACGGTCAAGTGACCTCGGTGACCTACAAGGAACTGCTGGCGCGCGTTGGAAAATTTGCCAATGCGCTGAAGGCGCAGGGGGTCAAGAAAGGTGATCGGGTGGTCATCTACCTGCCGATGTCGATCGAGGGCGTGGTGGCCATGCAGGCCTGTGCCCGGATCGGTGCAACCCACTCGGTGGTGTTTGGCGGTTTTTCTGCGCAATCGTTGCGTGATCGCATTGAAGATGCCCGCGCGGTAATGATTATTACGGCCGACGAGCAGGCGCGTGGCGGCAAGAACATTCCCCTCAAGCCTGCGGTCGATGAGGCGTTGCAGATGCCCGGTTGCGAGACCATTACACGGGTTATCGTTTATCAGCGTACGGGTGGGGCATGCACTATGGTGGCAGGCCGTGACCTGTGGTGGCACGAGGTGGTGGCGGACCAGCCTGAAACCTGTGAACCGGAATGGGTTGAGGCCGAGCATCCATTGTTCCTGCTCTACACATCTGGCTCCACCGGCAAGCCTAAGGGCGTGCAGCACTCCACAGCAGGGTATTTGTTGCAGGCCGTGCTGACCATGAAGTGGACCTTCGACCTCAAGCCGGACGATGTGTTTTGGTGTACGGCTGATATTGGTTGGGTCACGGGCCATACCTATGTTGCCTATGGGCCGCTGGCCTGTGGCGGGACCGAGGTGGTTTTCGAAGGGGTGCCGACCTATCCGGACGCCGGTCGCTTCTGGCGCATGATCGCGGCACACAAGGTCAGCATCTTCTACACGGCGCCGACGGCTATTCGTGCCCTCATTAAGCTGGGCGAGGGACATCCCGAGTGTCATCCTGGCCGGTTTGGCCTGTCCAGCCTGCGTCTTCTGGGGACTGTTGGCGAACCGATCAACCCGGCGGCCTGGATGGGGTTCCACGAACAGGTGGGTGGCGGTCGTTGCCCCATCGTCGATACCTGGTTGCAGACTGAAACCGGCGGCCACATGATTACCCCTTTGCCGGGCGCAACGCCCACGGTTCCGGGTTCCTGTACCCTGCCATTTCCAGGCATCATGGCTGAGATCGTGGATGAGGCGGGCCACGATGTGGAATGGGGAAAGGGCGGTTTCTTGGTTATAAAGAAGCCATGGCCGTCGATGATCCGCACGATTTGGGGCGACCCGGAGCGTTTTCGCAAGTCGTATTACCCCGAGGACTTGGGTGGTGCGCTGTACTTGGCCGGGGATGGCTCGGTACGCGATCCCCAGACGGGCTACTTCACCATCATGGGCCGTATTGACGATGTTCTTAATGTCTCCGGCCATCGCCTAGGCACGATGGAGATTGAATCGGCCTTGGTGTCACATCCGCTGGTCGCCGAGGCCGCCGTGGTTGGAAAACCGCATGACATAAAGGGTGAGGGCATCGTTGCTTATGTGGTGCTAAAGCGTAATCGACCCACGGGCGACGAGGCCAAGGCCATTGTCAATGACCTGCGCAACCATGTGGCCCATGAGATTGGCCCTATCGCCAAGCCGGACGAAATTCGTTTTGGTGATAACTTACCCAAGACCCGCTCCGGCAAAATCATGCGCCGCTTGCTGCGCACTTTGGCCAAGGGTGAGGAGATTACTTCTGATGTCTCAACATTGGAAAACCCCGCCATCTTGGATCAGTTAAAAGAGGTCGTGAAGTAACGCGGTTTGTATGATTGGGTCAGGGGACTGTGCCTTTGTACAGGCACAGCTTCCTGTGCGGGAGATTGCGCGCAGAGCGCGGCCTGAACTAAAGCGCCGCCTATCCTGAAATTACTCAAGGGCAGTCGAACAGCAACGCGTATGGATTTATGAGCGAGTAGCCATGGTTCATGCGCTTGGCCTTGTTATTGACAATAATTCCCGTTATCGTTTTAATGCAGGTCTTCATACTAGGCGTTTTACGAGAATATAAGCATGAAGCTGTTCTTCTGCCGTTTTATGGCGATGGTCTTGACCGGTCTGTTTGCCAGCGCTGTTCATGCCACGGTTGTAGTCTATTCCGCCCGCAACGAGCAGCTCATCAAACCGTTGTTCGATGCCTACACACGAGAAACCGGCATTGCCGTCAAATTCATCACCGACAAGGAAGGGCCGTTGCTGGCGCGCCTCAAGGCCGAGGGCGCAAATACTCCGGCGGATATGCTAATGACGGTGGATGCAGGTAATCTTTGGCAGGCTGCTCAAGAAGACTTGTTACAGCCTGTTGTTTCGGCAACATTGCGGCAAAATATCCCCTCGCACTTGCGAGATCCAGGCAATCAGTGGTTTGGCCTGTCGGTACGCGCCCGCACCGTGGTGTACAACCCTGTCAAGGTCAAACCGAGCGAGTTATCCAGCTATGAAGACTTGGCCGCGTCACGATGGAAGGGCCGTCTCTGTCTGCGTACCTCTAAGAAGGTTTACAACCAGTCGCTGGTGGCCATGTTGATTACCGAACACGGCGAGGATAAGGCCGAAAAAATCGTCAAAGGCTGGATCGACAATCTCGCCACAACGCCTTTTCCGGACGACACCAAGGCCATGGAGGCGGTGGCCGCAGGCATCTGTGATGTCACGCTGGTGAACACCTATTACTTTGGCCGCCTGATGGAAAAGAAACCGGATCTGCCGCTGGCCCTCTTCTGGCCTAACCAAAAACTCAAGGATCCGACGGCTGGCGTGCATGTGAACATCTCCGGTGCCGGTATCACCCGCTACGCCAAGAACAAAGGCGAAGCGATCAAGTTGTTGGAATGGTTGTCCTCGGCTAAGGCACAAAACCTGTATGCCGATATCAATCTTGAATACCCGGCCAACCCGGCCATCAAGCCGTCACTGCAGGTCACAGCCTGGGGCGATTTTAAACAAAACACGAATCCCATCTCGGAGGCTGGCCGTTTACAGGTTAAGGCCACCATGCTGATGGATCGGGTCGGATACAAATAATTGCGTCGCCTATCCTGGGCCGTCGTATTCGGCATTGCACTCATTACCTGGATTCCGCTGCTGGTGATTGCTGCCAGCGTGCTTCATCCCGATCCGGTTATTTGGCGGCATCTGTTGGATTTTGTGCTGCCGGAGTTGCTGGCCAATACCGTTTGGCTGGTGTTTGGGGTGGGCATTGGAGTGCTACTGCTGGGGGTTTCTACGGCCTGGCTTACGGCGGCCTGCGAGTTTCCAGGTCGTCGTGTGTTCGAATGGGCCTTGCTATTGCCTCTGGCATTGCCCGCTTATATCTCGGCCTTTGTCTGGCTTGGATTGTTCGATGTCACCGGGAGTGTGGCGTTATGGCTACGTGAATCTGGCATCGTGTTGCCCTCGATCCGTTCGCGTGGCGGCATTATCCTGTTGTTGTCCCTGTCCCTCTATCCCTATGTTTTTCTTACCGCACGCGCTGCATTTTTGGGGCAAGGTGCACGCTTGTTTGAAGTTGCGCAATCGATGGGGCTGTCGCACAGCCAAATATTCTGGCGCGTAGCCCTGCCCCTGGCGCGTCCAGGCATCGTTGCGGGCCTGACACTCGCACTCATGGAAACGCTGGCCGAATTTGGTGCGGTGTCCGTTTTTAACTACAACACCTTCACCACGGCCATTTACAAGGCCTGGTTTGGACTGTTCTCGTTAACGACGGCCTCTCAACTGGCATCGATGCTGGTGTTCTTTGTATTGGCGGCCTTGTTAATCGAAGGCCAGATGCGCGCCCGCCGCCACTATGCCGCTGCCACCCGCGCTGGCGAGCGACCGTTTCGCTTGCGTTTGCAAGGCAGCACGGCCATTGCCGCGAGTGTTGTGTGCGCCATCGTGCTGTTTTTCGCCTTCCTCCTGCCCATTGCTCAAATTGCCTGGTGGGCCTGGAGTGTTGGCAGCATGGATCTCGACATGCGTTACTGGGGCTTTGCTACGCATTCACTCTTGCTGAGCGGTTTTGGAACCGTCTGTGTGGTGACACTGGCGTTGCTGTTGGGTTACACGCAGCGGCTGCTTCCAGGCGCCAGAATGCGCGCCATGACCCGTATTTCCACGCTGGGTTATGCCATGCCCGGTGCGGTGCTGGCTGTTGGATTGTTCATTCCGCTGGCTTGGCTGGATAACCAGATGATTGCCACAGGCTTCATCCAGGCCCCCCTCCTGCAAGGCAGCCTCATCGTCATGTTGCTCGCCTATGCCGCTCGTTTCATGGCCGTGGCCTTCAACCCGATCGAGGCCGGCCTGACGCGCATCTCGCAAAACATCGATGAGGCCGCACAATTGCACGGTGTCGTTGGTATGAATCGGTTGTGGCGCGTGCATCTGCCGATGTTACGCGTCAGTGTGTTGACGGCCGCTGCGCTCACCTGTGTCGATATTCTCAAAGAACTTCCCATCACGCTGATGACGCGTCCATTTGGTTGGGACACCCTGGCTGTGCGTGTGTTCGAAATGACCTCAGAAGGCGAATGGGAGCGCGCCGCATTGCCGGCGCTGGTCATCGTGCTGCTGGGACTGCTGCCGGTTTGGCTACTTACCAAGGGACAAGATCATGCTCTCGCTTGTTAATATTTCTCATGCTCACGGCAGCAAGACCGTTTTAAAGCGCGTCGACCTGCATCTTAAAAAAGGGGAAATTGGCTGTTTACTCGGGGCTTCTGGGTGCGGAAAAACGACCGCGCTGCGCTTGATCGCTGGACTGGAGCCTTTGCAATCGGGCGAAATCCATCTGGCCGGTCAGCTTGTCGCCAACGCCCGCCAGCAGATGCCTCCGCAACAGCGGCAGGTGGGCTTGGTGTTTCAGGATTTTGCCCTGTTCCCGCATCTGACGGTGGCTGAAAACATCGGCTTTGGCTTGTCGGCCTGGCCGAGCGCCGAGCGTGTGGCGCGAGTACACGCCATGCTGCGTCTCGTTGGCCTGACGCAAGAGGCCGATCATGCGCCCCATCGCCTGTCGGGTGGTCAGCAACAGCGTGTGGCGTTAGCTCGTGCCTTGGCCCCGCGCCCAAGGTTGTTGCTGTTGGATGAGCCGTTTTCCAGTCTCGATGTCGATCTGCGCGAACGATTGTCTATCGAGGTGCG
>SXRG01000048.1 GCA_005793645.1 Burkholderiales bacterium | reverse complement strand
GGCATCATGACCCTGTCCGGTGCCTGGGACAAACTGCGTACTGATCCGATCATGCGTTTCATGATCGTGGCACTGTCGTTCTACGGCATGTCCACCTTTGAAGGTCCCTTGATGTCGTTGAAGGATGTCAATGCCCTGTCGCACTACACTGACTGGACCGTAGGCCATGTGCACTCAGGTGCCTTGGGCTGGGTGGCCATGATCTCCTTCGGCTCGATTTATCACATGCTGCCGCGCTTATGGAACACCCAGATGTACAGCGTCAAGCTGATTAACATCCACTTCTGGCTGGCGACGATTGGTGTGCTGCTCTACATCGTGGCGATGTGGATCTCGGGCATCATGCAGGGTCTGATGTGGCGTGCCTTTGATGACTTTGGCAACCTGCAGTACTCGTTTGTCGAGTCGGTGGCTGCGATGCATCCGTTCTATGCCATGCGCGCCATCGGCGGCCTGTTCTTCCTGAGCGGCATGTGCGTGATGGCCTACAACTGTTACAAAACCATCCGTCAGGGCCAAGCTGAGGCGAATAACGCCGCCGTTGTGGTTCAGGCTGCTTGACGGGAGAGGGTGTTATGTTCAAAAAATTTACCCACGAAACGATTGAATCCAACGCTGGCTGGCTGATTGTTTTGACTATGTTCGCCATCAGCGTCGGTGGACTGGTTGAGATTGCGCCCCTGTTCTTGCACGATGACACCCTTGAAAAAGTGGATGGCGTACGGCCCTACAGCCCGCTGGAGCAGCGTGGTCGCGACATCTACATCCGTGAAGGGTGCTACACCTGTCATTCACAGATGATCCGCCCCTTCCGTGACGAACAATTGCGTTATGGCCATTATTCGCTGGCGGCAGAATCCAAATATGATCATCCCTTCCAGTGGGGATCCAAGCGGACGGGTCCGGATCTGGCGCGCGTAGGGGGCAAATATTCGAACGAGTGGCATACCCAGCACTTGTTGCAGCCGAAATCCGTCGTGTCCGAATCCGTGATGCCCAACTATCCATGGTTGATGGGTCCGCTGGATGCCTCCGATGTGGCCGATCGCATGCGTGCTTTGCGCACCACGGGCGTGCCTTATTCGCTGACTCAGACCGAATTTGATCAAAATGTGAAGCAGTTTGGTGAAGAGCACGCGCGTATGTTCCATATTCCCGATGCCCAGGTCAATTTGGTGGCCCAAGCCCAGGCCGGAAACTATGACGGCGACAACCGCAGTGTTTCCGAAATGGATGCCCTCGTAGCTTATCTACAAGTGTTGGGAACAATGGTGGACTTCAGCAAGGTCAAGCCGGAAGACTTGGTCAAGTTCCGCTAATCTCCCGGTTTAATCCCCGATGTTGGAATGGTTCGCAAATCCCGCCAACAGCAAGCCCCTCGGCCTGCTGATCTTCTTCGTCACCTTCTGTCTGATCGTGCTTTGGGTGTACGGGAGCCGCAAGCGGAGTGACCGGTTGGAAGAGCACAAGAACATTCCTTTTCTAGATGACGATAACAAGGAAACTCCGCATGGCTGAGAATACTGTCCAGACCACGGGCCATACATGGGATGAGACCCTGCAGGAATACAACAACCCCCTGCCTAATTGGTGGATTTACGGCCTCTATGTCACGATCCTGTTTGCGATTGTGTACTGGATCATTTATCCGTCCTGGCCTGTCGGCAAGAGTCATTTGCGTGGTATCAGCACCGTGACTTACCTGAACGCCGAGGGTCAGTCCGAGACCCATGGCTGGAATACCCGCGCCAAACTGCTCAAGGAGATGCAGGACGCCAATGCGCTGCAAAAACCCTATTTCGACAAGATTGCGGCGATGCCGGCTGCGCAAGTCGTTAAGGACCCGGAGTTGAACAGCTTTGTCCTGTCGGCCGGCAAAGCGCTATTCTCCGAGAACTGTGCCGCCTGCCACCAGGCCGGCGGTCAGGGAAAGATAGGTTTTTATCCCAATCTGGCCGATGATGATTGGAAGTATGGTGGCAGTGTTGGCGAAATCGAGGCCACCTTGGTAGGCGGGCGTCGTGGCTATATGCCGGCCTTTGGCGAGGTCCTTGAAAAATCACAGATTGAGGCTATCGCTCACTATGTGCTTGGACTGTCGGGCCACGCCGTGGATAAGGCCAAGGCGACCGAGGGGAACACGCTATTCCATAGCAACACGGGTGCCTGTTATTACTGCCACGGTGAAGATGCCAAGGGTCGCAAGGCGTTTGGGGCACCCAATCTGACGGACAAGATCTGGCAGTGGGCCAATGTGCCGGTTGCTACCGATTTGAACGGAAAGGTTACCGCCGTGCAGAAGGTGGTTATGGGTGGCCTCAACAAGGGTGTCATGCCCGCGTGGGGTGGTGAAAATGCACGCCTCAACCCCGGGCAGATCAAGCTGTTGAGTATTTATGTACATGAATTGGGCGGTGGCAAGTAGACCGGGCACCTGATTCGATCCGCGAGGCCCCGCTTTGTCGGGGCCTCGCTGCATGGATACCGTGAAGCGAATAACTATGAGCGAACAGCCGATTCAGTATTACGCCAAGCGGACCGCTGTCGTGCCACGCTTCGTGGATGGGCCCTTTCGTCGTTTTAAATCGGCGGTGCTCTGGGTGGCCTTTGCCATTTATTTTCTGCTGCCGTGGCTGCCATGGTCGCGTATGGATGGTATCGCCCAAGCGGTGGTCTTTGATATTCCCGGGCGGCGTTACATGCTGTTCGATCTGGTGGTGTACCCACAGGATATCTTCTGGTTAGCGCTCCTCCTCTTCATTGCCGCCGTTCTGCTTTTTTTCGTTACGGCCTTGGTGGGCCGGGCCTTTTGTGGCTACTTTTGCTTTCAAACCCTGTGGACCGATGCCTTTATCTGGATTGAATATTGGCTGCAGGGCGAGCGCCCCCACCGGTTGAAGTTGGCCCGTGCCCCCTGGTCCGACCGTGAGAAACTGCTCAAGGTTGGCGTGACCCAGCTGCTCTGGTGGCTGATCGCGTTCTGGACGGCGCTGACTTTTGTCCTCTATTTTGGCTATGCCCCGGTGTTGCTAAGGCAATTCTTTATGGGCGAGGCGGTGGCCGCGGCCTACATTACAGTGCTGGCGCTGACGCTGACGACCTATCTTTCAGCGGCAGCCCTACGCGAACATGTTTGTCTGTATATCTGCCCCTACGGGCGTTTTCAGAGCGCAATGTATGACCCAGAAACGCTTACCGTCCATTACGATCGGGCGCGTGGTGAGGGTACGACCGGTCGGGCGGTGGCGCGCCATGGTCTGCGCACGGTAGAAGAACGCACCGCCTCGGGGCATGGCGATTGCATCGACTGCAAGCTCTGTGTCCAGGTTTGTCCGACTGGCATAGATATTCGCGAGGGAATGCAGTTGGGTTGCATTGCGTGCGGCCTGTGTGTGGATGCTTGTAATGGCATTATGGCCCGTATGCATTTCGCGCCGGGATTGATCCGTTACGATTCCGAGGCTAACCTGCTCCACCGCGCGCCGAGCCCCCCTCGCCTCGACTGGCGACGTCTGAAAGTTATTGGGTATGGTGTTTCCCTGATCTTGATGATGGGCTATCTGGTTTACAGCATCAACCATCGTCAGTCTTTTGAACACAGCACCCAACAGGTGCGCCAGCCGTTGTTTGTCGTCCTCTCGGATGGGCAGATCCGCAACCGTTACCAGGTTCGCCTGACTAACCTGTCTGGGCGTGATCAACACTACCGCATCAGTGTCCGTGGTTTGCCAATAATCAGCCTCGATCTGGGCCACTTCAACGAGGTTCACGTGCGCAATGGCAAAAGCGTCATTGTTCAGGCCAGCATCACGCTGACACCGGAGCAGGCCGCTGGCGGGCCAGCGTTTGAGTTTGTGATCCATAGTGCGAACGGTGAAGAGGTGAGTGACCCGGCCCGTTTTTTCACTCAGCATTAAGGAGTCCCGTGTCGTGAGTTTGTTGTTGACCCTGTTTGGTGGCATGGCCCTCACCGTCCCGTTGTATGCGCTGGCGCGCCGTGTGCACTTGTCTAATTTTTGGGCCGCCGTGCTGGCGGCCGCCGTGCCAAGCTTGCTGTATTTTGGTTGGGTGGCCGTTACCCTGCCGAGTGTGGATCGCATTACCATCCACCTTGTGGCCTATCCTACGGTGGCGGTGCTGCTTTATCAGCTCTATCGTAGCGAAGGCAAGACACATTGGATCCCCGTTGCGCTGGTCATCTTCTTTGTGTTGCTGAGTGTGCTTATGGGGGGCTTTGTCTATATCGCCAGCGAAGGGATTCCGCCCGCTCTGGCGGCTCGTCTATTGCCCAATGCCCTAGAACGGCCGGTCCATACCGGTTTTTCGGGTGTAGTGGCGCACCAGGACGAGGCGGCGAAATCGATCGCGCATCGACGCAACATGGAAAGCCAGTTGCAACAGCGGGGCTGGCGGGTGGATCTTTCTGGATTGGAGCTATTGCAGCAGGGGCAACCCAGCCGTTTGACCCTGCAAGTGATGGGCGTGGCGGATACGGGTGTTGATGGGATTGGCGCCACGCTGGAGTTGTCGCGCCCGGGCCAGACCGCCCTGAACACGGCTACCCTGACCCCGGTGGGATCCGGAGCTTACCGTGGGGAGGTTGCGGCCCTAGAGTCTGGTATCTGGATCGTTACGCTCAATTTGTCGCTGCCGGGTACCCGTACCATCCGCCTTGAACAGGCCCTTGAGGTTAGCCGTTAGCTTTTGGGATGTGTCGCGTGGCGATGGGTACGCCAGGCCTCGATAAGGCCGGGTGAGATAGACAGGGCGATGATGCCAAGCAGCGCCAAGGTGAGATTTTGTTTCACCCAAGGCAATCCACCCAAGAAGAAGCCGGCCGGGACCAGCAGGCCTACCCAGAGCAGTGCGCCCAGTATTGAGTAGCCCAGAAAGCGTGTATAGGTCATCCGGCCAACGCCGCAGACGAAGGGAACGAAGGTGCGCACGATGGGTACAAAGCGGGCAATGATGATGGCCTTGGGGCCATGCCGTTCCATGAATGCGTGGGTACGCTCAAGATTCTCGCGTTTAAGCCAGCGGCTGTCTTCGCGTTGGAAGACGCGCGGGCCGATGAAGCGGCCGACCCAGTAATTGACATTGTCACCGCACAGCGCGGCTACGATCAGGGTAGCCATGACGGTCGGGGTGTCCATTCCGCCCGCCGCGGCCACGGCACCGGCCACGAAGAGCAGCGAATCACCGGGCAGGAAGGGTGTGACCACAAAGCCGGTCTCCATGAACACGATGGCGAACAGCAAGGCATAGACCCAAACGCCATGCTCGGCGACGAAGGCCGCCAAATGGGTGTCCAGATGCAGGAAAAGGTCGAGGAAGATGAAGGTATCCACCAGCTGTCCTAACGGCTAGACAGTAGCGTCGGCTTCTTGCTTTGTGGGCTTGATGAAGTCTTCACGCGATACGCCCAGCCACAGGACGATGGGGCTGGCGACCAGCACGGACGAATAGATGCCGAACAGAATGCCGATGGTCAGCGCAACGGCAAAGTAGTGCAGGGCCTCGCCCCCAAAGAGCAGCATGGACAGCACCATGGTCTGGGTCATGGCGTGGGTGATCACGGTTCGCGACATGGTTGTGGTGATGGCGTTGTCGATGATCTCCGGGATGGGCCGGTTGCGCATCTTGCGCAGGTTTTCGCGAATACGGTCGAAGACCACGACCGATTCGTTGACCGAGTAGCCCAGGATGGCCAGGATGCCGGCCAGTACGGTGAGTGAGAACTCCCACTGGAAGATGGCGAAGCAGCCCAGGATAATGATCACATCGTGTAGGTTGGCAATGATGGCGGCCAGAGCGAATTTCCACTGAAAGCGGATGGCAAGGTAACCCATGATGCCGGCACAGACGACCAGGAGGGCCAGCGCCCCGCTTTCATACAACTCCTTGCCTACCTGAGGGCCAATGAAGTCGACACGCTGCAGTGCGATGTTGGCGTGGTCCACGCGCAGGGTCGTTATGATCTGTTCGCTGATTTGGGCACCGGTCATGCCGGACTTTAGTGGCAGACGGATCAGGACATCGCGGCTGGAACCGAAATTCTGTACGGTCACCTCGGTCAGGCCGCTGCGTTCGAGGGCGTGGCGAATCTGATCAATGGGAGCGGCCTGGGGATAGGAAATTTCCAACACCGTGCCGCCGGTGAAATCGACTCCGAAATTAAGCCCCTTCGCGGCCAGCGCCCAGACTGCAATAACGAAGGTCAGCAACGAGATGGTGGTGGTCACGCGCCCATAGCGCATGAAGGGGATATCTTTTTTGAGTTTGAAGAATTCAATCATGGCCTGTGTTCTCGCTGTGTTCTGGCGGTATCCGGGAGGAGTCCTTAGATGGGCTGTTAAATGGCCAATTTGCCCAGTCGCGCCTGGCGACCGTAGGTGAAGTTGACCAGGGCACGCGACACCGTCACGGCACTGAAGATGGAAGTCAGGATGCCCAGGCAGAGCACCACCGCAAAACCGCGTACCGGTCCAGATCCAAGCCAGAACAGGGCGATACCTGCGATGAAGGTCGTGATGTTGGAATCGAGAATGGTGCCGAAGGCGCGGTCGTAACCCGCCGTGATGGAGGCTTGCGGGGTATTACCGTTGCGGAGTTCTTCGCGGATGCGTTCGTTGATCAGCACATTGGCGTCAATGGCCATGCCCAGGGTCAATGCGATGGCCGCCATGCCTGGCAGGGTCAAGGTGGCTTGCAGCATGGACAGAATGGCGATCAGGAACAGACCGTTGGCGGCCAGAGACAGAGAGGAGAAGAGACCGAAGATGCGGTAATAGACGACCATGAAGAAAACCACGGCGACGAAGCCCCAGATGTTGGAGTGGAACCCCTTCTCAATATTCTCAGCCCCCATGCTGGGGCCTACGGTGCGTTCCTCGATAATCTCCATTGGTGCGGCGAGAGCGCCCGAACGCAGCAGTAGGGAAACATCGCGGGATTCTTCGGCCGAATCCATGCCAGTGATCTGCACACGGCCGCCGCCGATCTCTTCTTGGATCACCGGGGCGGTGACAACCTCGGTGCGGCCTTTTTCGATGAGCAAGATGGCCATGCGCTTGCCGACATTTTCGCGCGTGACATTCTTAAAAATACGGGCGCCGCGACTGTCGAGCGTGATGTGGACGGCCGAGCGGTTGTTCTGGTCAAAGCCAGGTTGTGCGTTGGTGATGTATTCGCCGGTCAGAACCACTTCTTTCTTGACCAGGACCGGACGCCCGTTGCGTTCCGGATAGACCTCATCGCCAAAGGGTACCTGGCCGCTGGCCGCGGCAGCGAGTGCGGCCGGATCGTCCATGCGTTCGTCATCGACCATGCGGATTTCGAGGCTGGCGGTGCGCCCCAGAATTTCTTTCGCCTTGGCGGTGTCCTGTACGCCGGGCAGTTGCACGACGATGCGGTCGGCGCCTTGTTGCTGGATCACCGGTTCGGCTACGCCCAGTTCGTTAACGCGGTTGCGTAGCGTGGTCAGGTTTTGTTGCAGGGCATCTTCGCCGACCTTGCGTCGGGCGACCTCTTTCAGACGTGCGGTCAGGATTTGGTCAGCCCCATCGTTGCTGTCATCAAGTTGCAGGTCGGGGTATTGGCTTTCGATCAGGCTGCGGGCCTCGTTACGCGTCTCGGCGCTGGAAAAGCGGAGGCGCACGGTCTCGCTTTCGCGAGCGATGGCACTGTAGCGGACCTTCTTCTCCCGCAGCAGGCTACGCAGGTCGCCGGAGGTGCGCTCAGCCGCCTTGGCCAATGCACCGGGCATGTCCACTTGCAGCAGGAAATGCACCCCGCCGCGCAGGTCAAGGCCGAGATACATCGGTAGGGCTCCGATGGAGGTCAGGAAGGACGGTGAGGCCGAGATCAGGTTGAGGGCAACGGTGTAGGTTGGCCCCATGGCCTGTTGCAGGACATCTTTGGTGCGGATTTGCTCATCCGTGTTGGCCAGTCGTACCCGGACGCCGTGGGCATCTAGGGTGATGCCTTTATGGGTAATGTTCGCCGCTTGAAGGGTTGCCTCCACCCGCTGCATCAGGGCCGGTGTCGGTTTTTCACTGGAACGGTTGGGGGCGACCTGAACCGCCGGGGCCTCGCCAAAGAAGTTGGGCAAGGTGTAGGTCAGGCCAATCAGAAGGATCAGACCGACCAGCATATTTTTCCACAGCGGAAAGCGGTTCATGGGTTCAGGGGTCGAAGTTTAGGGGTTAGATCAGGCTGAACCGGGGCGCAGCCCTTATCTTTACAGGTCTTTCAGGGTCCCCTTGGGCAGGACGGACTGGATAGCGCCCCGCTGGAAGATACAGGTCACACCATCGGCAATCTCCAAGGTGGCGTAGGCATCGCTGATCTTGGTGATACGGCCGATCTGACCGCTGGCCGTGATGACTTCGTCGCCTTTTTGCAGGCCATCCTGCATCTTTTTGGACTCTTTCGTACGCTTCATCTGCGGCCGGATGATGAGGAACCAGAACAGCACAAAAATCACGATCAAGGGCACAAAGGACATGAACGGGTCTTGCTGGGGGGGGGTATCGGCGGCGTGGGCAAAAGAAATGAGCATGTTTGAACTCCAGTAAAAGATCGCGCGGATTCTATCACGCGGCCATGAAAGGCAAGGTGGCAATATGGTCTTGTAATTGCCCGGCGGCGATGGCCTCGCGCAGGCCGCGCATCAAGTCCTGATAGAAGTGCAGGTTATGGATGGACTTAAGGCGTGCCCCGAGGGGTTCGCCGATGCGGTGCAGGTGATGCAGATAGGCGCGGGAGAAATGGCTGCAGGTGTAGCAATCACAGGTTTCGGACAAGGGCGCGGGGTTGTGGCGGTGCGTGGCATTTTTGATATGCAGCACACCTACTTGAGGGTAGAGCACGCCGTGGCGTGCAGAGCGGGTCGGCAGCTCTCAGTCGAACATATCTATGCCCTGTTGCACGGCCTGGACAATATCGACCGGGGTGCCCACGCCCATCAGATAGCGCGGTTTGTCGGAGGGTAACAGCGGCGCGGTGTGGGCAAGAATGCGTGCCATGTCTGCTTTGGGTTCGCCTACCGAGAGGCCGCCGATGGCATAGCCATCAAAGCTGATATTGGTTAGTTCGGAGAGTGAGCGCTCACGCAGATCTTCGTACATGCCCCCCTGGACGATGCCGAATAGGGCGTTTTGATTGTCGGTATGGGCCGTTTTTGAGCGTTCCGCCCAGCGCAGGGAGAGTTCCATCGATACTTGCGCGGTTGCGTGATCCGCTGGATAGGGTGTGCATTCGTCGAAGATCATGACGATGTCGGAGTTGAGTACGCGCTGGATTTGCATGCTGACCTCGGGGGTCAGCAGGAGTTTTTCGCCGTTGATCGGCGAAGCAAATTTGACGCCTTCTTCGGATAGCTTGCGCATTGCGGCCAGACTGAAGACCTGAAAGACACCCGAGTCGGTGAGGATGTGACCGTCCCAGCCGATGAAGTCGTGTAGGCCGTTGAAATCGCGTATCACGTCCAGGCCAGGGCGCAACCAAAGGTGGACGGTGTTGCCGAGGATGATTTGTGCCTTGAGCGCTTTCAGCTCGTCTGGCGCGATGCCTTTGACTGCACCGTAGGTTCCCACAGGCATGAATACTGGAGTTTCGATGACGCCGTGTGGGGTGGTCAGGCGGCCACGGCGTGCGGCACCATCGGTGGCAAGGAGGTTAAAGTTCATGAGCGGGAGCGGGGTTTTCGGTGGATTGAGGATGTGGGTGCTTTACCGGGGCGCGCGCTGAACGGTGCTTTACCGGGGATTCGCCGTTCGCCCATACCAGTGGGCTGCCAGTCCGGAATTAGGTGCTTCTTGCCGTTCCCGATCAGGTCAGCGCGGCCCATCGTCTTTAGCGCCTCGCGCAGCATGGGCCAGTTTTCGGGGTCGTGGTAACGCAGGAAGGCCTTGTGCAGCTTGCGCACACGACCCTGTTTGATCACCGGAACGGCTTGTGCCCGCCCCCCGAGAACCTTTTTAAGTGGGTTGATCTCGGTGTGATACATGGTTGTCGCCAGCGCTAGCGGTGTGGGTAAGAAGGTCTGCACTTGGTCGAGACGGAAACTATTCTTTTTTAGCCACAGTGCTAGGTTCAACATATCCAGATCGGTGGTGCCTGGATGTGCGGCGATAAAGTAAGGGATCAGGTATTGCTCCTTGTTCGCCTCTTTCGAGAACTGATCGAACAACTGTTTGAAGCGATCGTATGCGGTCATGCGCGGCTTCATCATGTGATTAAGCGGGCCTTCCTCGGTGTGCTCCGGGGCGATCTTGAGGTAGCAGCCGACATGGTGTTGCGCCAGTTCTTTCACATATTAGGGTGAGCGCACGGCGATGTCGTAGCGCACGCCGGAGCAGATCAGCACCTTTTTGATGCCCGATAAAGTGCGTGCTTCGCGGTAGAGTTCAATGAGCGAACTATGGTCGGTATTCATGTTTGGGCAGATGTCCGGGAATACGCAGGACAGCCGCCGACAGGCGGATTCGATCTTGGGGTCTTTGCAGGCCATGCGGTAGACCCAAGGCGACACCGCCCGGGCCGAGCCGCTCTAT
>SXRG01000047.1 GCA_005793645.1 Burkholderiales bacterium | reverse complement strand
CCTGGATTTCAACTTCGCTACCCACCTCAACCGGCAGGCTTTCAATCTTGAGTTTGCCGCCAGCAGCAACCTTGTATTGCTTGCCGCCGGTACGAATAACCGCGTACATGTTCAGCTCCTACAAATCAGGTCGTCACGGAATTCCCGTAACGGAAACGATGAATTGTACGCAAAGAGTCCTAAGAGCGCAAATTAGATTGCTCTGTGGTGTGGAATAGTGTTTGGAATCCGGGCGCTGAAGGTCTTCGGTTAGGATAGTGACATTGAGATTGTTGGAGTGGGTGTATGCAATTAGCGAGCCTGCGACGCCGTCTGGTGTCGATCCTTTATGACGGAATGCTGTTGATGGCCTGGCTGTTTATGGCGGGTTTTTTAGTGGTTGGCCTCCTCCCTGAGACGGTGGCGGAGCGCAGTAGCGTTGCGCAAACCCTGTTTCAAATCTACTTGATCGCCGCCGCTGGCCTATATTTTGTGTTGTTCTGGTCGCGTGGCGGACAGACGCTGGCGATGAAGACCTGGCGTATCCGTGTAGTGACTCGGGAGGGGGTGGCGCTGACTTGGCGGCAGGCTTGGATGCGCTACTTTTGGGCGCTGGCAACGCTGGGTCTTGGCATTTTGTGGGCCTTTGTGGACCGTGAGCATCAATTCCTCCACGATCGCTTGGCGGGGACGCGGTTGGTGAAGGTCGAGCGGCTGTTCTGAGGGGGTCAGGTTCGTTCAACCCGGAATAGGGCAATGAGCCCGGCCAGCCCAAAGGCCAGCAGGGGCAGCGAGGCCGCCATGGCGGGTGTGCCGTCCTTGATGAGGGCCAGATCACCGGAGGCCTTGCCGATCAGGTGAAAGGCGAGGCCGATACCGAGCCCCAGCATCAATTTGCCACCGATCTTTCCGCTGCGTGACTGGTAATAGGCAAACGGTAGGCTGATCAACAGCATGACCATGGGTGACAGGGGGTAGATCAGCTTTTTCCAGAGGGCGAGCTCGTAGCGCGACGCTTGCTGCCGGTTGGCGTGGAGGTGGTGGATGTACTGGTAGAGGGCCTGGATCGACATGTGTTCGGGCTTGACCATCAGCATGGCGAGGAGATCCGGGCCGACCTTGGATGGCCAGGGTTGGCTGACGAAGGGGGTGACTTGCGGGCCCTGGGGGGTGAAACGAAGGGTGTGCCCGTCTTCAAGCCGCCAGGCTCCCTGCGTGTCCCAGTGTCCACGCGCGGCCTCGGTGATGCTTATGAGTTGCGCTTGGTTATTGACGCTGTAGAGGCGCACATCGCGCAGGGTGGCGTCGGGGAGGATCTGGCGCACCTTGAGAAAGGTCGGTCCGTCTTTGGCCCACAGGCCGCTACGGAAGGTCTGTGTGTGTCGTACTCCTTGGGTCTGAATGCGTTCTGCCATCCGCTCACTGACGGGCAGCACGAATTCTCCGATCAGTGCGGTAACGAGACCGAGTAGCAGGGCGATCAGGGCGAGCACCCGGATGGAGTGAAGGGGCGACCAGGCAGCGCTGCGCATCACCGTGTATTCGGAGGTTTGGGCCAGGCGTGCAAAGGCAAAAAGACCGCCGAGCAGAGTGGCAATGGGCATCACTTCATGAATCCGGGTGGGCAGTTGCAGGCCGATGAGAATGGTGGCCTGGATGAGGCTGTAACTGCCGGCACTGACTCTGCCCAGTTCGGCCAGCAGTTCAAAAAAACTGAATAACAGGGTCAGCCCGGCGAGGGCGATACCGATGGCGATGAGGATCTGGGTTATGAGATAGCGTGTCAGCTTCATCAGGCGGCTGTCCTCCTGCGGAGTGGCGCCATACGCCAGACGAAGAGTCCGTAAAAGATGGTGAGGGCACCTCCGTGCAACAGAATCAGACTGAGTAGGGGGTTTAGATGCCCCTGGGCCACCAGGCTTTCGCTGAGACCGACAAGGTTGTTGTAGGTGGCGTACACGAGGATGGCAAACAGGATGTTGAAAGAGCGTCCGCTGCGCGGATTGAACTGGCTGAGGGGGAGGGCCAGCAGGGCCAGAGTCAGGGCGCTGAGTGGGTAGCCAATGCGCCAGACGAGTTCGCCGAGGTGGGCGGCGTTGGGGTTCTGGATCAGGCTGAGGGTGCTCATCTGGCGGACGCCTCGGGAGAGCGGATCGACCGCGACGGGGTCCAGACGGGTGTGATAACGCGCGAATTCCAGGGTTCGATAGGTGTCGGTGCCAGGGGTGTGCTCGTAGCGTTGACCCTGCTCCAGGGTCAGAAAACGATCGCCTTCGGGGTTCTCTGTGATGACCCCGGTTGCTGCTAGGGTGACGCCCCATTGCCCGTTTCGTTCGTCGGCGATAAAGACCTTGCGCGCCTCACTGCCTGTCTCATCGAGCGCTTCGATAAAAAGAACTTGGTAGTCGCCATTCACGCTGCCGGTAGTTTCGGTGAATGAGCCGGGTGCGAGCAGGATGGCACGACGCTGGGCACCCTGGGTTTGCTCGAATTCCGCGCGTTTTTGGGCGAGCCACGGCAGTGTGATGAGGCTAAATAGGGCGATGACGAGGGTTACCGGGATGGCCAGTTGCAGGATGGGGCGCAGCCAGGTTTGGGGTGCGAGTCCGGCGTTGGACCAGATCACGGCTTCGTGGTCGTGGATCTGACGGGTGAGGCTGATGAACAGACCCAGAAAGAGGGCAAGGGAGAGCAGGACCGGCAACAGCCGCATGTAATTGAAGCCCATCAGGGGCAGGATTCCGGCCTCCATCAGGTTGCCAAGGGCAGCATGACCTAGCAGGCGCACGAGATATACGGTCAGCACGATGGCCGACAGTGCCGCGAAGGCGGACAGGCCGGTCAGCCAGAACTCGGCTTTCAGGCTGCGTTCAAACGCCTTGCTGGTGGCATAATGGGACAACATCGTTTGATCTTAACCGGAAACCGCCATGACCGTAGCCCCTAATGCGCCATCCCTTTCTGTTGCAACCGCCTTTTCTGCCGTCTATGGGGTTATCGAGAAGCAGCGGAGTGGTTGTATTGTGGTAGGCGCTATGGGCCTGCGTAAACTGTCGCCGGTAGCGCAAGCCCTGGACACTGCATGCGGCGGCGCGTTGATCGCCTTGCTCAAAGGGGGCGATCTGGGTGTGGCCGTGGGTGCCACGGCGGTCTTGTATCGCCCTGCGGGCCTAGCGTGTGAACGGGTCCTGTTGGTGAATGTGGGCAAGGCGAGCGAACTGGATGCTCGCAACTATCGCAAGGCGACGCAGGGGGCGATGCAGCGTCTGAAGGACACAGGGGTCACGGATGTCGTGTGGTGTCTGGGCGAGGCCGAGGTCAAACGCTGCACTATGGATTGGCGCGTTGAGCAAACGGTGCTGGCCTATGGTGATGCTTATTACCGCTTTGACCAGACCAAGTCTGAGGTGACCACCAAGGAGAGCGACCGCTCTGTGGGTCTGCGCAGTTTCAAGTGGCAGGTGGTCGGTCGTGCGCAGAAGGAGGTCGCTCAGAAGGCCCTGAACCGTGGTGCCAGTATTATCGCCGGGATGCGTCTGGCGCGTGATCTGGGCAACCTTCCTGGTAATCTGTGTACGCCGACGACCTTGGCAGACACAGCAATGTATCTTGCGGAATCGCATGGCTTGTCGGTGGAGGTGCTTGAACGCATGGACCTGGAACGCTTGGGCATGGGTTCTTTTTTATCCGTGGCGAGAGGCAGCGACGAGCCGCCCAAGTTCATCGTGTTGCGGTACCAGGGTGCCGATGCGTCCCAGCGTCCAATCGTCCTAGTGGGCAAGGGCATCACCTTCGATGCGGGAGGCATTTCGCTCAAGCCGGCCGCCGAAATGGATGAAATGAAGTACGACATGTGTGGCGCAGCATCGGTTCTGGGGGCGTTACAGGCGGCGGCCGAACTGGCCTTGCCGCTTAATGTGGTGGTGTTGATCCCGACCTGTGAGAATTTGCCGTCTGGGCGTGCTAACAAGCCGGGCGATATCGTGGCCTCCATGTCTGGCCAGACCATTGAGATACTCAACACCGATGCCGAGGGGCGCTTGATCTTGTGTGATGCGCTAACATATGCGGAGCGTTTTAATCCGGCGTGTGTGGTCGATGTGGCCACATTGACGGGGGCCTGTGTGATTGCTCTGGGTCATGTTGCCAGCGGCGTGCTGGGTAACGATGACGCGCTGGTTGCTGATCTGCTGAAGGCGGGTGAGACGGCGGCGGATCCGTGTTGGAAATTGCCGCTGTTCGAGGAATATCAGGAGCAATTGAAGAGCAATTTTGCGGATATGGCCAACATTGGCGGCCGCGCAGGGGGCACCATTACCGCGGCAGCTTTCTTGTCGCGCTTTGCGAAAAAATACAGATGGGCGCACTTGGATATTGCGGGTACGGCTTGGAAATCCGGCAAGGACAAGGGCAGCACTGGGCGTCCGGTGCCGCTGCTGGTGCATTTCCTGGCCAATCAGGTCGGGCGCTGACCGGTCTCGGTTAGGGGGTGAGGAGGCTGTCCTTCGCATCGGGCAGATGCGCCGGATAGTCGCGCGAGGCATGCAGGCCGCGGCTTTCCTTCCGCATCTGTGCGCAGCGTACGATGAGATCGGCCACGCAGACTAGGTTGCGTAATTCGATCAGGTCGTTGGTCACCCGGAAGTTACTGTAATACTCGTGGATCTCGTCGCTAAGGAGGCGGATGCGGTGGGCAGCGCGCGCCAGTCGCTTGTCGGTGCGTACTATGCCGACATAGTCCCACATGAAGCGACGCAATTCGTGCCAGTTGTGGGCGATGACAATCTCTTCATCGGCATCGGTGACACGGCTTTCGTCCCATTCCGGGAGTTTTGGTTGGGTGACGGGTGCCTGTGCGGCGATGTGCTCGGCCGCGCTACGCCCATACACCACGCATTCGAGCAGCGAATTACTGGCCAGGCGATTGGCACCGTGCAGGCCGGTGTGGCTGGTCTCGCCGATGGCATAGAGGCCTGCCAGGTCCGTGCGGCCGTGAATGTCCACTACGACTCCGCCACAGGTGTAATGCGCGGCCGGTGCCACGGGGATCCAGTCCTGGGTGATGTCGATGCCGAGCTCCTTGCAGCGGGCGTGGATGTTGGGGAAGTGTTCGATGATGAAGCGTGCCGGTTTGTGGGTGATATCGAGATAGACGCAGTCAAGACCGCGCCGTTTCATCTCCCGGTCGATGGCACGGGCCACGATGTCACGCGGCGCGAGTTCAGCGCGCGCATCGTATTCGGGCATGAATCGGGTTCCATCGGGCAGGCGCAGCAAGGCACCCTCACCTCGCATCGCTTCGCTGATCAGGAAGGACTTGGCGTGTGGGTGATAGAGGCAGGTGGGGTGAAACTGGGTGAATTCCAAGTTGGCCACACGGCAGCCCGCACGCCAGGCCATTGCGATGCCATCGCCCGTGGCCGTGTCTGGGTTGGTGGTGTAGAGGAATGCCTTGCCGGCCCCGCCTGTGGCGAGGGCGACGGACTGGGCGGGGTAGGTCTGTACGCATCCACTGCGGGTATCCAGGGCGTAGGCCCCATGGACACGGCGCGCGCTATGTTCATTTTGCGTGCTGGTGATCAGGTCGAGGGCGATGATGTTTTCGTGGACGGTGATGTTTGACCGTGCCATGATCAGGGCGGACAGGGTCTCCTGAATGGCGTGGCCAGAGGCATCGGCGGCATGCAGGATGCGTCGATGGCTGTGCCCGCCCTCGCGGGTCAGATGAAAGCCATTGGCCTCGCGATCGAAGTTGACCCCTTGATCCATAAGCCACTGCATGGCGGCAGGGCCGTGTTCCACGACATGACGCACTGTTTCTGCATG
>SXRG01000046.1 GCA_005793645.1 Burkholderiales bacterium | reverse complement strand
TGCCAAGGACGGTCGCCGCGTTGGCCAAGGGCCATGACATTGCCGCCGATGTTGACCAAGGCGTTGCGGATGCCGGCTTCACGCAGTTTACGGGCGGCCAGATCGAGGGCATACCCCTTGGCGTAGCCGCCCAAATCAATTCGCACGGTGGGGTTGGTGCTGCGGATCTGCCCTTTTTCGATAACGAGATCGGTCAGGCGTGGCCTCGCGCGAACAAGGCGCGCCTGTTCCGCAGCATCGGGCAGATGAGCAACAAAGGTGTCGGTGTGAAAGCCCCAGAGTCGAATCAGATTGCCGATGGCGGGGTTGAACAGGTGGCCCGAAGCCACGGCGAGACCCCGCGCCTCTTCAGTCGCGGCGGCCAATTCGGCATCGATGGGCACGCTGCGGCCCGCCGCCAGGGCGGTGTTGATTGTCTCCATGGGGCCGGGCTCCCACGGATGCCAGGCGCGATGCAGACGGTCGAATTCGCCAAGGACGGTTTGCAACGCCGTGTGTGCCACCGCCTCCTCCACCCCATAAACGGTCACTTCCACTTGGGTGCCAAAGACAAAGGATTGTTGTTTGTGGACCGGTTCGGGACGGTTGCACGCCGTCAACCAGAGCGCAGAGGCAATCCACAGCAGACCCCAAAGGCGATGCCTTAGGCGCATCGCTTTTCCAAGGCATCAACGAACATCGCCGCCACATTGAAGCCCGTCTGTGCCGAAATTTCGCGGAAACAGGTCGGGCTGGTGACATTCACCTCGGTCAGGCAATCGCCAATCACATCCAAGCCCACCAACAAGAGGCCCTCGGCCTTGAGGTGCGGGCCCAGGGTGCGGGCGATCTGCCAGTCCTGTTCAGACAAGGGCCGCGCCACACCCGTGCCGCCGGCCGCCAAGTTGCCGCGCGTCTCCCCTGGCGCCGGGATCCGCGCCAGGCAAAACGGCACCGGCTCTCCGTCGATCAGCAGGATGCGCTTATCGCCGTCGGCAATCTCGGGCAGGTAGCGCTGTGCCATCACGGTTTGAGTGCCATAGGCCGTAATGGACTCCAGGATGGCGCCCACATTCACATCCCCCTCCCGCAACCGGAACACCGAAGCCCCACCCATCGCGTCGAGCGGCTTCACCACAATATCGCCCTGCTCCGCGTGAAACTGCCGTAAGCGAGCCATGTTCGCGCTAACCAGGCTGGGCGCCGTGAATTCAGAAAAACGGGCGATAGCCAGCTTTTCATTGAAGTCGCGCAAGGCGCGAGGCCGGTTAAACACCCTCGCCCCGCCTCGCTCGGCCAGTTCCAGCAGATAGGTGCAATGCAGGTAAGCCGCGTCAAACGGTGGGTCCTTCCGCATTAACACCGCGTCAAAGGAAGAAAGCGAGCGCTCACATTTTTCGTCCGCACCAAACCAGTCTGGTGTATTTCCTGTCAGCGACACCCGAAAACAGTGCGCCTCTACGCCCGCACTCTGTTGCCAATACAGATCGCCCGGTTCACACGCCCACAGCGCATGTCCACGCGCGGCAGCCTCCGCCATCATCGCGAAGGTCGAATCCTTGTAAATCTTGAAACCCGCCAGCGGATCAGCGACAAAAAGAATATTCAAGACCAGCCCCCCAAGGTGGCAAGCGGCAACCGATCCAGCGGGCTAATCACCCCCATCGGCCCGCGATTGAGTACATGCGTATAAATCATCGTCGTCCTTACATCCGAATGGCCCAACAATTCCTGCACGGTGCGAATGTCCTGGCCAGACTCCAGCAGGTGCGTCGCAAACGAATGACGGAGTGTATGCGTACTCGCGGGTTTCGTAATCCCCGCCGCCAACACCGCCCGTTTGATCGCCCGCTGAATCCCCTGTTCGTGGGCATGGTGTCGGCGCACCAGACCCGAACGCGGGTCCGTAGAAAGCTCCCGTCCTGGGAAAAACCAGAACCATGCCAAGGTCTTTCCTTCACCCGGCTTCTTCTGTTCCAGCGCATCCGGCAATTGCACACCGGGCAAATGGGCAGAACGATCCTCTTCCCAAAGTGCCCGAATGCTCGCCAACTGCGCCTCTAATGCCGGAATCAACGAACTGGGCAATACCGTGCGTCGATCCTTGTTGCCCTTACCCTCTCGAATCGTCACCTCACGCCGCGCCAGATCCACATCCTTCACCCGCAGGCGGAGGCATTCCATCAACCGGATCCCTGTGCCGTATAACAACATCCCCATCAAGGCGTGAACCCCTTCCAGTTGCCCCAACATTAGGGCAACCTCCTCAGGTGTCAATACCGTCGGTAGTCGCTGCGGCCGCTTAGCCCGCACCACCTCGTCCAACCACGGCAAATCCACCGCTAACACCTGCTTGTACAAAAACAACAAAGCCGCCAAAGCCTGCCCCTGGGTGGAGGCCGATACCCCGCCTTCAACCGCCAGCCAAGTCAAGAACGCCTCAACTTCAGCCGCACCCATCTCGCGAGGATGGCGCTTGTCATGAAAAAAGATGAACCGCTTTGCCCAGTGGATGTATGCTTGCTCGGTACGCAAACTATAATGGCGGACACGAAGCGCATCCCTCAACTGATCCAAAAGTCGGGGTGGGCGCGGTGTGGAAGTATCGGGTTGCATAGGGGATAAGAGATGTTACATTGCGATTCAGAATGTTACGCTGCACGATGCGTGCAGTCCAATTTACGTTA
>SXRG01000045.1 GCA_005793645.1 Burkholderiales bacterium | reverse complement strand
GTCAGATTATAGACATCCATATGAAACTTTTCGGCCTGCTCAAAATCCATGCGCATAAAAGCACAAAAGCCCAGATTATTGGATGCTTCCGCTTTTCCTTGTTTTCATGGGCGATGTCGGCGCGCTGGCGTTGGGCGGCACGCTGGGTGTGATCGCGGTGATCGTGCGGCAGGAGATCGTGCTGTTCATCATGGGCGGCGTGTTTGTTGCCGAAACCGTGTCGGTCATGATCCAGGTGGCCAGCTATAAGTTGCGTGGCAAGCGGGTATTTCTCATGGCCCCCATACATCATCATTTCGAGATCAAGGGATGGAAGGAGAACCAGGTGGTGGTTCGCTTCTGGATCATTTCGATGATGCTCGTCCTGGTGGGCCTGTCCACCTTGAAACTGAGATAGCGATATGGACGCCGCACGCGCTGCATGCTTTGGTATCAAGGCCCTGGTCGTTGGACTGGGCGATACCGGTGCGTCCTGCGTGCGCTGGTTGCAGGCGCAAGGGGCTGTCGTGCGGGGTACGGATTCCCGTGTAGAACCGCCGTATGCGAATCTGTTGTTGACCGAGGCATTGACCCTGGGCCGGTTCGATGCGGCTGATTTTGATTGGGCCGATCTGATTGTGGTTAGCCCTGGCATTGCCGTTGCCACGCCCGAGATTGCGGCGGCAGCCAAGGCCGGAAAAGATATTGTCGGCGACATCGAACTGTTCGCCCGTGCCATCGCCGATGACGGCAGCCAGGTGATCGCCATCACCGGCTCCAATGGAAAGAGCACGGTGACCAGTCTGGTCGGCCACCTGTGCGCCGCTTGCGGCAAGAAGACCGTGGTCGCTGGCAACATCGGACTGCCTGTGCTGGATGCGTTGCTGGCCGGTGAGCGCCCCGAGGTCTGGGTGCTGGAGCTGTCCAGCTTCCAGCTCGAAACCACGACCAGCTTGAAGCCGTCAGCGGCGACCATCCTGAATCTGTCTGAAGATCATCTCGACCGTTATGCCGGCATGGCCGAATACGCCGCCGCCAAGGCGCGCATCTACACGCATGCCGCTGTGCAGGTTGCTAACCGCGATGATTCTTTGGCGACAGCGTTGTCGATTTCGGGCCACGCTACGCGCAGTTTTGGTCTTGAAGCGAACGCGCAGGAATTTGGTCTTGTTCATCACGCGGATGCGTCTTGGCTGGCAGAAGGTGTAACACCTCTGGCCCCGATCAGTGACCTGCCCATCGCCGGGCTGCATAACGCCGCCAATGCCTTGGCCGCCCTGGCCTTGTGCCGTGCCATCGATTTGCCGTATGAAAGTCTGCTGCCGGCGCTGAAGACCTTCAAGGGCCTGCCGCATCGTGTCGAAAAGGTGGCCGAGATCAATGGCGTAACCTGGTATGACGATTCCAAGGGCACCAATGTGGGGGCGACCGAGGCGGCGCTGAAGGGCTTCACCCAGCCGGTGATCCTGATCGCCGGCGGCGACGGCAAGGGTCAGGATTTCTCGCCGCTGCGCGAGGCGGCACGCCACGCACGCGCCGTCTTGTTGATTGGCCGCGATGCGCGGTTGATTGAATCTGCCTTGGGGCCGCGTGCCCCTGTGCAGCACTGTGGCACCCTGGAAAAGGCGGTTGCAGTCGCGCACGCGTTGGGCCAAGCGGGGGATGTGGTGCTGCTATCGCCGGCGTGTGCGTCCTGGGATCAGTTTCGGAACTATGTACACCGTGCCGAGGTCTTTAAGGCGGAAGTTTTAAAACAGGAGGGGGCGTATGTTTTATAACGCAGCCTTCAAACGCACGGCCTTGCAACCGTATGACATGCCCTTGTTTTGGGCTGTCGTGGGTCTGCTCGCGATGGGCCTGATCATGGTCTATTCCTCTTCGATCGCCGTCGCGGAGTTGCGTACAACCAGCCATAGTGCGCAGCACTATCTGTTCCGCCACGCAGTCTCCTTGGTGATTGCCATCATGGCCTCCGTTGCCTTGTTCCGCCTGCCTTCTGCGACCTGGCAAAAGGCGGCACCTATCTTGTTTCTAGTTGCAGTTGTTCTGTTGCTGGTGGTTCTTGTGCCGGGAATTGGCCAGAAAGTGAATGGGAGTTGGCGTTGGATCCGTCTTGGTCCGCTGGGCAATTTCCAGCCTTCGGAGCTGATGAAGCTGGCCACGGTCATCTACGCGGCGGACTATACGGTGCGCAAGGCGGGGCACATGGGGAGCCTCCAGAAGGGTTTTTTACCCATGTTCCTGGTCATGCTGGGGATTGCTGGTCTGTTGCAGATGGAGCCTGATCTGGGCTCCACCGTGGTCATCGTGGCCATCGCCATGGGCATCCTGTTTCTGGGTGGCCTGAATCTGCGTTTGTTCCTGTTGTTGCTCGTACTGGTGGGCACGGGGGTAGCCCTGTTGATCATATATGAGCCCTACCGCGTTCTTCGATTCTTAAATATGGATCCGTGGGTAGACCCCTTGCGCACAGGGTATCAGGTTACGCATGCCCTCATGGCCGTGGGGCGTGGCGGCTGGTTTGGTGTGGGCCTTGGCGAGAGCGTTGAGAAATTATCTTACCTGCCTGAGGCACATACGGATTTTCTGGCCGCCATCATTGGTGAAGAGCTCGGTGCATTTGGAATCTTGATCGTCCTGGGCCTTTTTTCCTGGGTGATTTGGCGTGCCTTCTCCATCGGTTGGCAAGCCTCGCTGATGGGGCGCAATTTTCAGGCCCTGGTGGCGCAGGGCGTGGCTGTCTGGTTGGGCGCACAATGCTTTATCAATATTGGCGTCAACCTTGGGGCTCTGCCGGCCAAGGGCTTGACGCTACCGCTGATGAGCTACGGTGGATCCAGTCTGCTGGTCAATTGCATGGCCATTGCCCTGTTGTTGCGGGTCGATTACGAGAACCGGCTTCTGATGCGCGGCGGGAGGCTGGCATGAATCGTCACGCCTTGATCATGGCGGGAGGAACGGGTGGGCATGTGATCCCGGCCTTGGCCGTCGCCGAGGTCTTGCTCGGACGCGGATGGCGCGTTACTTGGCTGGGAACCTCCGTGGGGATCGAGGCTAGACTGGTGCCGGTCCGGGGTATCCCGCTCGAGACCCTGACGATGGCAGGGGTTCGTGGCAAGGGGGTAATGCGCATCGTCTTGTTGCCGCTGCATGTGTTGCGTGCCTTCTGGCAGGCGC
This sequence comes from Burkholderiales bacterium, assembly GCA_005793645.1. GTDB lineage: Bacteria > Pseudomonadota > Gammaproteobacteria > Burkholderiales > Thiobacillaceae > QYQG01. The sequence goes on along the minus strand of SXRG01000045.1, from coordinate 6,531 downwards.
TGCGTATCCTGCGTCGGGTGCGCCCGGCCGTGGTGTTGGGTATGGGGGGGTATGCGGCATTTCCCGGGGGGATGATGGCGGCATTGCTGGGCTGGCCTCTGGTTATTCATGAACAAAATGCCCGTTCGGGGCTGACCAACCGGTTGTTGGCCTGTGTGGCCGATCGCATTTTGTTGGGGCTGCCGGGGGCTTTTATTGGCCGGAGTGCCATCCCGGGTTGCCGTGCGGATACGCACTGTGTCGGCAATCCGGTTCGTGCGGAGATTGCGGCCATGGTTGATCCGGCGCAGCGTATGGCAGGGCGCGAGGGGCCGCTGCGTATTCTGGTGATTGGCGGCAGCCTTGGGGCCACGGCCTTGAATGCCTTGGTTCCGCAGGCCCTGGCCCTGATCCCGGCGGCCGAGCGGCCTCAGCTACGCCATCAGGCCGGCGCACGGCATCTGGAAGCCTTGCAGAAAAACTATGCGGAGGCCGGCGTGGCGGGTGAATGCGTGGCCTTCATCGAGGATATGGCCGCAGCCTATGACTGGGCGGATGGTGTGATCTGTCGCGCGGGGGCCTCGACGGTGTCTGAGCTGGCAGCGGCGGGCGTGGCAGCGGGATTTGTACCTTTCCCCCATGCCGTGGACGATCACCAGACGGCCAATGCGCAGTATTTGGTTGATGCCGATGCGGGCTGGTTATTGCCGCAATCCACCTTGACAGCGGAATCGTTGGCGGCCTGGTTGCGTGCGCTGACTCGGGCGGAGTTGATTGAGCGGGCCCAGCGTGCTCGTGCGCGGGCACTGCCGCGGGCTGCAGAGGCTGTGGCCGATGCCATGGAGGAGTTGGGGCGATGAAACATAAGGTCAAACGAATCCATTTCGTTGGCATTGGTGGCGCCGGCATGAGCGGCATCGCCGAGATGCTGATCAATTTGGGTTTCGAGGTCAGTGGCAGTGATAAGGCCGAGAGTGCCGTAACCCGGCGTCTGGTGGCTCTGGGTGCGCGCGTGTATCAGGGGCATGGTGCGGGCCAGGTTCAGGGTGTCGATGTGATTGTCACCTCGACGGCGGTTCAGGCCGATAACCCCGAGGTTGTTGCGGCGCGTGCTGCGCAAATTCCGGTCGTGGCGCGGGCCATGATGCTGGCCGAACTGATGCGCTTCAAACAGGGCATTGCGGTCGCCGGGACGCATGGCAAGACCACGACCACCAGTCTGATTGCCAGCGTACTGTCGGAGGCGGGTATGGATCCGACCTTTGTCATTGGCGGCAAGCTGTTGGCGGCCGAGGCCAATGCACGGCTTGGCCAGGGTGAGTATCTGGTCGCTGAGGCGGACGAGTCGGATGCCTCTTTCTTGCACCTGTCACCTGTGATCTCGATAGTCACCAATATTGATCAGGATCACATGGAGACCTATGGCCATAGTGTTGAGCGTCTGCATGCGGCCTTTATTGAATTTATCCATCGTCTGCCGTTCTGGGGCATGAGTATCCTGTGTATTGATGATCCGGGCGTCGCCGCGATTCGCGCCCAGGTAACGCGCCCGGTAATGACTTATGGTCTGTCCGAGGGGGCGGGCATTCAGGCGATCAATGTGCGGCCCGAAGAGGGTGGCATGTGCTTCACGGCGCTGCGCAACGGGAGCCGTTCACCCATCGATATCCGCCTCAATCTGCCCGGCCTGCACAATGTGCGCAACGCACTGGCCGCCATTGGCGTCGCGTGGGAACTCAATCTGCCGGATGCGGCGGTGCAAACGGCTTTGGCTGGATTCCGCGGGGTTGGTCGGCGCTTTCAGCGCTATGGCGATATCCCATTGCCGTCGGGTGGGTATTACACCCTGGTGGACGACTACGGTCATCACCCGGTAGAGATGGCGGCGACCCTATCGGCCGCGCGTGGGGCATTCCCGGGTCGGCGTATTGTGCTGGTCTTCCAGCCGCATCGTTACACCCGCACCCGCGATCTGTTCGAGGATTTCGTCGGGGTTCTGGCGCAGGCCGATTTGGTGGTCCTGACAGAGGTCTATGCCGCAGGTGAGACGCCAGTCGTCGCGGCGGACGGGCGCAGCCTGGCCCGAGCTCTGCGCTTGCGGGGTCGGGAGCCGCTGTTCGTGCCGGAGGTAACCGAGGTGGATGCCGCTTTGACAGCGCTGCTCAAGCGTGGTGATGTGGTGTTGACCATGGGGGCCGGTTCGATCGGTCAGCTTCCCAGTCGATTGGCAGGGGTAGAAAAGTGATGGATCACACCGTCGCCAATCAGGATCTCTTGCGTGGCGCATTGCGCCATCGGGTGCCGCTGAGTCGTTATACGAGCTGGCGTGTGGGCGGCCCGGCGGATCGTTTTTACACGCCGGCGGATCTTGATGACTTGTGCGTCTTCCTGCGTCTGCTGCCACCTGAAGAGCCTGTGTTGTTCATTGGTCTGGGCAGTAACCTGCTGGTACGGGATGCTGGGGTGCGTGGCACGGTCGTTTGTCTACACGGGTTGTTGTCTGAGTTGCGCGTGGCGGAGCGGAACGATTTCCCCGAGTGGTCTGCGCGCTTGCCGGAAGACGAGGCCGTGGTCTATGCCGAGGCGGGTGTCTCCAGCCCAAAACTGGCGCGTTTTGTCAGCGGGGAGGGGATGGAGGGCGCTGAGTTTCTGGCGGGTATCCCGGGTACGGTAGGTGGGGCCTTGGCCATGAATGCCGGGTGCCATGGGCGTGAGACCTGGGGTGCGGTTTTGCAGGTGCTGACGGTCGATCGTTCCGGGCACTTGCACACGCGTCCGCACGAAGCGTACGACATTGGTTATCGCCATGTGCACCTCGTAATGGGCGCCGAGGAGTGGTTCATTGCTGCCTGGTTCCATTTCCGCCGTAACCTGGACGCGGACGCACGCGAGGTGGCCAGGGCAGAGACCCGGCGTCTGCTGGACCGGCGTGCCGAGACTCAGCCGCTTAATTTGCCCAATGCCGGTTCCGTGTTTCGCAACCCGGACGGTGATTACGCGGCGCGCCTGATCGAGGCCTGTGGCCTCAAGGGTGTACGCGTGGGAGATGCGCAGGTGTCTGAAAAACATGCCAATTTTATTGTCAATTTGGGGAGCGCGCGGGCGGCAGACATTGAGGCCCTGATGACGCAGGTACAGGCCACCGTGAAGACGCAGGCCGGGATCGAGTTGCAACGCGAGGTGCGTATCGTTGGAGAAATTGCATGAAGGACAAGATGGATACGCTGGGTAAAGTGGGTGTTTTGCTGGGCGGTGACTCGGCGGAGCGTGAGGTGTCGCTCAAGAGTGGGGCAGCCGTCCTGGCGGCATTGTGCAGTCGGGGTGTCGACGCACATCCCTATGATCCGGCCAGCGGGGGTTTGCAGGGCCTGGAAGCGGCCGGATTCGATTGTGTCTTTATCGCCCTGCACGGGCGGGGCGGTGAGGATGGTCAAATGCAGGGTGCTTTGTCCTTGCTGAAGATCCCTTATACCGGCAGTGGCGTGCTGGCCTCGGCGTTGGCGATGGACAAGTGGCGCAGCAAGTTGATGTGGCAGGCGGCCGGCTTGCCTGTGCCGGAATATGCCTTGCTGAGTGCGGATGCTGATTTTTCGGCGGTTGAGCGCCAGTTGGGCCTGCCCATTTTTGTTAAACCGGCGAACGAAGGTTCGAGCATTGGCATCACTAAGGTTAAGACGCCGGGTGCCCTGCAGGCGGCCTGGCGCGAAGCCGCGCGCTATGACGAACTGGTTCTGGCCGAGCGCGAGTTGTCGGGCGGCGAATTTACGGTGGGCATTCTGGGGGGGCGGGCGCTACCGGTGATCCGCATTGTGCCGGCGACCGAGTTTTATGACTACGAAGCCAAGTACTTGCGTGATGACACGCGTTATCTTGTCCCAAGCGGTCTGCCTGTTGCGCTGGAGGTCGAGATGCAGCAATTGGCGCAACGGGCGTTTGCCGTGTTGGGCTGCTGGGGCTGGGGTCGGGTAGACATCCTGCTGGACGCGAATCAGCGTCCCTATGTGCTTGAGATCAACACTTCGCCGGGGATGACCGATCACAGCCTGGTGCCAATGGCGGCTCGCGCCAGCGGCATTGAGTTTGCCGACCTGTGTCTGCAAGTGCTGGACTTGGCACAGAAGGAGGCGATGGATGTGGCATAGCGTTGTGACCGATAACGTGCCCCTCATGAACCGACTGGCGATTGGTATTTTTCTGCTGACGCTGGTTTTCGCGCTGGGCTATGGCGCGGTTGTGGCGTATCAGCGCCTCCTGCCGGTGCGGCAGGTGGAGGTGCTGGCCTCTCAGGCGCAGACGATGGCCGGGGTGCGCGGGGCTGTGGCGCAGTTGCACGGCAGTTTTTTGAGCCTTGACATGAGGGCTGTCAAACACGAATTTGAATTAATGCCCTGGGTCAATCGGGCGCAGGCCCAGCGTATCTGGCCAGGGCGTATTCGGGTGGTTCTGGAAGAGCGCATCCCTTTGGCTGCGTGGAGCGAGCGTGACACCTTGAGCGTACAGGGTGAGGTTTACCCGGCGAAACCGGCACCTGATCTGCCCAAGGTAGAGGCGCCCGATGGCATGGAGGGCGCAGTGGCACATCGCTATGCCGAATTCGCGGCTATTCTGGCGCCAAAAGCTTGGACGATTTCGCATATCCGTGTTGACCGTCGCAGTGCCTGGCAACTGGGTCTCAATAACGGAATGGTGATCGATCTGGGTCAGGAGCAGCTGACCGAGCGTCTGCAACGATTTGTCCGGTTTTATTCGGCGGCGGAACGCGTTTCGAGTTCGATCAAGTATGTCGACATGCGCTATCCGAACGGGTTCTCGGCACGGATTGGGGGCTCGTCCGCGAAGCCTTCTAGTCAGTTATCAGCAAAGGTAAAGACATGAGTTTTTCGAATATCAGCAAGATGCGCGAGAACAAGGACCTGATCGTTGGGCTGGATATTGGCACCTCGAAGATTGTGGTGCTGGTCGCTGAACCGACGGATGAGGGCGGGTTCAATATCATCGGCATGAGTTCCACAGGTTCACGCGGCATGAGAAAGGGCATGGTCGTCAGCATTGAAGACGCTGTGGCCGCCGTGCAGCGCGCCTTGCAGGATGCCGAATTGATGGCCGCTTGCAAGATACGCGAGGTCTACGCGGGGATCTCGGGGAGTCATGTGCGTTCACTCAACTCACATGGCATGGTGCCGTTGCGCGATCGCGAAGTGGCGAAGGCCGATGTCGATCGCGTAATGGAGACCGCGCGTGCGGTGAATATTTCGAACGACCAGCAAGTGCTCCATGTGGAGCCGCAGGAATTCATCATCGACGGTCAAGGGGATGTGCGTGATCCCTTGGGCATGAGTGGTGTGCGTCTGGAGGTCAAGATTCACATCGTTACCGGGACCGTATCGGCCGCGCAGAACCTGGAAAAGTGTGTCCGCCGTTGCGGGGTCGAACTGTCCGATCTGATCTTGCAGCCGTTGGCCTCCAGTTTGGCGCTGCTGAATGAGGACGAAAAGGATTTGGGAGTGGCGCTGATCGACATTGGGGGCGGGACCACGGATATGGCCGTCTTTACTCACGGTGCGCTTCAGCATACGGCGGTCCTTCCGATTGCCGGAGATCATATAACTAACGACATCGCCATGGCCTTGCGTACCCCAACCCGAGAGGCCGAGGACCTGAAGATTCGTCATGGCATTGCCCTGTGCAAACTGGCCGATTCACGGGAGATGATTGAAGTTCCCGGTATTGGCGATCGCTCGCCTAGTCAGCCCTCTCGTCAGCTGTTGGCAGAGGTGATTGAGCGGCGTGTGGAGGAGTTGTTCAAGATGATTAAAGCGGAGCTGACCCGCTCCGGTTTTCTGGAGCAGATCTCGTCGGGCATTGTCCTGACAGGCGGCAGTAGTTTGCTGCCGGGCATGGTTGAGTTGGCCGAGGAGATCTTTCATGTGCCGGTGCGGGTGGGTGTCCCCAACTATGAGGGAGGGCTCGCTGAGCGGGTGCGTAATCCCCGATACGCCACTAGCGTGGGGTTGTTGATTGCCGGATTGGAGCAGCGTGATCCGGCGACATTTTTGGGCGAGGGTGGCGTAACCGCGCTCGCGAACCGGATGAAGCGATGGTTCAAGGACACTTTTTGAAATGAGATGCAGCGATGCGTTTCAGTGGGTGGATCAGCAATGATCCTGGCGTGATGAGCGGGCCGGCGGGCCTTTTTTAAGACAACGAGCGTGTAAAGGAGCAAGACTATGTTATTCGAACTGGAAGAGACTCAAACTCAAGAGGCCGTAATCAAGGTTATCGGTGTAGGTGGTTGCGGTGGAAACGCGATTGACCACATGATCGGGCAAGGTATGGGTGGGGTGGAATTCATTTCCATCAACACCGATGCTCAAGCCCTGCGCCGCAACCGCGCTCCGATTCAGTTGCAGATCGGCAATAGCATCACCAAGGGGCTGGGCGCCGGCGCAAAGCCTGAGGTTGGCCGCGAGTCGGCACTGGAAGACCGTGAGCGCATCGTCGAAATGATCGATGGCGCTGATATGCTGTTCATCGCCGCAGGTATGGGCGGCG
>SXRG01000044.1 GCA_005793645.1 Burkholderiales bacterium | reverse complement strand
AGTCACCTGCGCCTGATGCTGTCGGATGTGCGTCGCCTGTTGTTGTGATTAAATAACCCACAGCACGCCGAGGCGCACCTTACCTTGTAGAGGGTCGCCCTCTGCGCGAGCCCTCAACATCGACTTCCTGCTCGGTTTTCTGCACAACATCCTGCCGCGCCGACCTGATCTGAAACTCATCCTGTCCTCGGCTACCCTGGAGGCCGAACGCTTTTCCAAGTGGTTTCATGGCGCCCCGGTTATTGAGGTCTCGGGCCGAGCCTGGCCAGTTGAGGTCCGCTACCGACCCATCGAAGATGCCGAGGCCGCCGATGGGGATCTGCACACTGCCCTCCTGGCCGCCACCGACGAACTGGCCCGCCACGGACCCGGCGACATCCTCGTCTTTCTGCCAGGCGAGCGCGAAATTCGCGAGGCGCAAGAGGCCCTACGCAAACACCACCCCGACCACACCGAGATCTTGCCGCTCTTCGCCCGTCTGTCGATTGCAGAGCAGGATCGCATCTTCCAGACACATAGCGGACGGCGCATCGTTCTCGCAACCAATGTCGCCGAAACCTCCCTCACCGTCCCCGGCATCCGTTATGTCATCGACACCGGGCTGGCACGCGTCAAGCGCTACTCGCTGAAAAACCGCATCGAACAACTCAAGACTGAAAAGATCGCCCAAGCCCAGGCCAATCAACGCGCAGGCCGTTGTGGCCGACTCGGCCCCGGAGTGTGCATCCGCCTCTATGCCGAAGCCGATTTCCAATCCCGTCCCAACTACCCCACGCCCGAGCTACTACGCTCCTCACTGGCCGGCGTCATCCTGCGCATGAAGGCGCTGGCCCTACCCGACATCACCAACTTCCCCTTCCTTGATGCCCCCGAACCACGCCGCATCAAAGACGGCCAGCAACTCCTCGCAGAACTAGGCGCAGTCGATACCAATAATGGTCTCACCGAGATCGGCCAGAAACTCGCCCGCCTGCCCGTCGATCCGCGCATCGGACGCATGCTAATCGCCGGCCATCACCACGCCTGCCTACACGAAATTCTGATCATTGCCGCCTTTCTCTCCGTACAGGATCCACGTGAACGGCCCATGGATCGTGCCCCAGCCGCCGATGAAAAACACCGACGCTTCGCCAACCCGCATTCAGACTTCATCGCCATCCTAAATCTCTGGCAGCACATTGCGACCCAGATAACGCACCGCAAATCGCAACGCAAACTACGCGAGCAACTGCACAACGAATTCCTCTCCCCACTCCGCATCCGCGAATGGCGCGAGGTCTACAACCAGCTCTCCAGCCTAGTGAAGGAACTCGGCCTCCCTACCCGCGACGCCACACCCGAACCTGGAGAAGACCCGTGGGCATCGCGCTACGCACCCATCCACCAGGCCTTGCTCACCGGCCTGCTCGGCAACCTGGGTTTCATGACCGAAGACGGCAGCTTTCTCGGTGCCCGCGACATCCGCTTCCTGCCATTCCCGGGCAGTGGCGTAAAGCAAAGGCCAAAATGGATCATGGCTGCCGAGATCGTCGAGACCCGTCGCGTCTATGCCCGTACCGTGGCTCGCATCGAGCCGGAATGGATCGAGACCGCCGGTGGGCATTTGTTAAAATTCAGTTACAGCGATCCGCATTGGGAAAAGCGTCCTGCCCAGGTCAACGCATTACTGAAAGCCACACTCTACGGCCTACCCGTCATCAATGAACGGCGCGTGCATTACGGTCCTATCGACGCCACGGCATGTCGCGACCTCTTCATCCGCCACGCCCTTGTGCGAGGCGAATGGGACAGCCGCGCACCCTTCTTCCGCCACAACCTCGACCTCCTCACCGAACTGGACGAACTGACGCAACGCACCCGTAACGCCCGCATTGAAGTGGACGAAGAGATCGTCGCGGCCTTCTTTTCTGCCCATATCCCAGCCGATATCCACACCGGCGCAGACTTCGACCGCTGGCGACGCAACGCCGAAAAAAGCAATCCACGCCTACTGTTTCTGGAACGCGCCGACCTCTTCCCAGCACAGCACCCTGAGCTTGATACTCACCCCGAGACTCTCGACTGGGGCGGCCAACGCTGGCGACTCAGCTACCGCTTCGAGCCCGGTGCGGCCGACGACGGCATCACCCTCGTTGCCCCCGTTGAGGCCCTCAACCAGATCCCTGGCGCACGCTGCGAATGGCTGGTCCCTGGGTTTATCGAGGCCCGCATCGAGGCCATGATCCGCAGCCTTCCACAAGGCCTACGGCGCAATTTCGTACCCGTACCCGACTACGCCCGCGCCGCCGCAGCCGCACTGAACCCCAGCGACACCCCGCTGACCGAGGCACTGACCGACTTTCTCGAAACCCGCAGCGGCGCACGCATCCCGCGCGATGCCTGGCGTGAAGAAGCCCTATCGCCCCACCTGCGCATGAATTTCCGCCTCCTCGATTCAAATGGCCACCGCATCGACGAATCCCGCGATCTTGCCGCCCTACGCAACGCCCACGGCCACACTGCGCAGAGCAATCTTGCCAGCGCTTCGACCCATCTCGAACGCGAAAACCTGACCCACTGGAACTTTGATACCCTGCCCGAACAAATCAGCCTGCCTCGAGGCAAACAGATTCTGACCGCCTGGCCCGCCCTCGTTGAAGAAGCCGACGGGCGTGTTAACCTAAAGCCACTAGACCATCGTGATGCCGCCCTCGCTGCCCACCAGCGCGGCGTATTACGCCTGTACTGGCTAGCTCAGGGCGCACGCCTCAAACAAACCCACGCAATCGTTGCCCAACAGCTCAAGATCGCACTACTCGCCTACGGGCTCTGGGGCGGTCAGGGCGAGATCTTGATCCGCGATGTGCTCTACGCCGCCGCGCTCAAGCTTGCCGCAGCCAACCCTACTACGACTCGCAATCCTACCGAAATACGCGACCGCAGTGCCTTTGAAACCCTCAATCGACTACCGCCTAGCGAGATATCCAACGAGGCCAACCACCTTGCTCAGATTGCCACGCAATGCATTATCAGCACGCACGCCCTGCAAGGGCGACTCACTAAACTTCCAGCCCCCTACACCGCCGCCGCGAAAGATATCGGCCAACAACTCGCCGGCCTGGTCTTCGTTGGCTTCGTCGCCAGCCACCCGCCGCACATATTGGCCCACCTGCCGCGCTATCTCATGGCCATTGAACGGCGACTGGAAAAACTCCCCCGCGACCTAGCCCGAGACACTCAGCACCTGCGTGACATGGCGCCGCTCATCCAGTCCACCGTTCACCTCAAGGGCGACAAGGCCACCGAATTCCGCTGGGCCCTGGAAGAACTGCGTGTTTCCCTCTTCGCCCAAGAACTTAAGACCCCCGAACCCATCTCGATCAAACGACTGGAAAAACGCCTCGCGGAAATCCGGCGCTAAAAAACCGCCGCACCATCCGGTGCACTTAAAAATGGCAGGCAGAAAAACCAGGGTTGTTCGTCAAACACATTTATAAACAGGCGGGACTGGACGAGCTTTATTTTCCAGGCGGATTGGCTTTCAGCCAAATGCGTGTCTTGGAGGTCCAGCGCCACACATATTGAGTGCCAGAAAAAGCAGCCAGTGCGGCGGTAATAAAGATCAACACTGGAAAGATCTCGACGATCCCGTCGTTAAGCAGATGCTGACCGAGCAACAGGCTGATAAGAACGAACTCAGCGAAGGTGGCGACCTTGCCGCCCAAAGTGGGCGCCACATCAAGATGACCGGTGAGGTTGAGCCAGGCAGCTGCACCCACCAGCACGGTGACATCACGCAGGACGACAATAAGGGCCAACCAGACAGGTAAGATGCCGTGATCGGCGAGGAGCAGGATAACCGTGAGCAACATGGCCTTGTCGGCCAGTGGATCCAGCCAGGCCCCAAGGACACTTTTCTGATTCAAAAGCCGCGCAAGATATCCATCGAAAAAGTCGGTGATGGCTGCAATACCGAAATAGATAAAGGCGCCGGGAAGATCGCCCTCCAGCAAGCGCCAAGCCACAAAGGGCACCAGAATGAAGCGCCCCAGGGTAAGCAGGTTAGGAATCGTGTACAGACGTTTATCCATGCCACGCACGATACGGTTTCAGTTCTCTAACCGCAACACGGCGCGGGCGTTGGCCGAGGTGACCGTAGCGATTGTGGCATCATCGACACCGCGCAAACGGGCGAGTTCGGTGGCGATGCGCGGCAGTTCGGCCGGTTCGTTGCGGCGTTTGTCAGCGGGCAACCAGGCCGGCGGGATGTCGGGGCTGTCAGTCTCCAGCACGATAGCCCCCAGCGGTAGCTCACGCGCCAGTTGTTGCAAGCGCGTCGCGCGAGCATAGGTGAATGCGCCGCCAAAACCAAGCTTAAAACCAAGCTCGATGAAGGCGTGGGCTTGCTGGGCACTACCGGAAAAGGCGTGGGCGATGCCACCAGGGACGCAAATGCGGCGCAGATGTTTGAGACAGAGATCAACGGCACGGCGGCTATGCAAGATGACCGGCAAGTCGTACTCCCGCGCAAGTTCAATCTGTGCGACGAAGACCTGTTCCTGGGCAGCAAAGTTGGGATGGCCATCGAACAGATCAAGCCCGATTTCGCCTACGGCTACCGGACGCCAAGCCTCGATTTGACTCTGCACAGCCGCGATGTCATCCGGGCAATGTGTATAGATAGGATGCAAACCCCAGGCTGGAAGACAACCCGAATAGCGCCGGCAGAGATCCGCAACGGCCATCAGGTTAAGGCGCGAAACAGCGGGGATGATCTGGATCTCCACCCCGGCAACCCGCGCCCGCGCATAGGCGGCATCGCGGTCGCAGTCAAACTCGCT
>SXRG01000043.1 GCA_005793645.1 Burkholderiales bacterium | reverse complement strand
GGATATCGGTTTCCTGCCTGGCACGGAGGAAGAAAAGATGACTCCATGGATGGGTGCGCTGGAAGACAATCTCGATGTCCTGCAGCAGACCGATGATTCGGCCGGCGAGTGGGGCCGTGCGGCGACGCAGGACCTGATCCGTTCACGCATCAAGGTAAAGTCCCTTAACTTTATGCGCGGCCGTACCTTTATTAATAAGTTTCTTATTATTGACGAGGCGCAAAATCTGACATCGAAGCAGATGAAGACCCTGGTCACCCGCGCGGGTCCGGGCACCAAGGTGGTGTGCCTGGGTAACATCGCGCAGATTGACACGCCTTATTTGACCGAAGGAAACTCGGGTCTGACCTTCGTGGTCGACCGATTCAAGGGTTGGGAGCATTCCTGCCACATTACCCTGGCGCGGGGTGAACGCTCTCGTTTGGCCGACTACGCTTCGCAGATCTTGTAGGTCTTAACTTGTAGGTCTCAAGAATCGCGCAGAGGAGCCGCGCTCCCGCAGGCGGATGATGGAGTTGTTGTATGGGGCAGCTATAAAAGGCTAGCTTTTGGCCGAGTTTGAAGGGGAAGATGTGATACTCGTAACGGGCGGTGCCGGGTTTATCGGTGCCAATTTTGTATTGGATTGGCTGGCACACGGTGACGAGCCAGCCGTGAATCTCGACAAGCTGACCTATGCCGGAAACCTGGAAAACTTGGTCAGTCTGGAGGGCGATGCGCGGCATATCTTCGTGCAGGGCGACATCGGTGACCGTGCCTTGGTTGACCGTTTGCTGGCTGAACACCGTCCGCGTGCCATCGTCAATTTTGCCGCCGAGTCGCATGTCGACCGATCCATCCACGGCCCGGAGGATTTCATCCAGACCAATGTGGTCGGCACCTTTCACTTGCTCGAATCAGCGCGGGCGTATTGGAGCGGGTTGAATGGGGCCGACAAGGCCAATTTCCGTTTCCTGCATGTTTCGACCGACGAGGTGTATGGCTCGCTGGGGCCGGGCGACGCACCGTTTACCGAGACCACTGCGTATGCGCCGAACAGTCCGTATTCGGCCAGCAAGGCAGCGTCTGATCATCTGGTGCGCGCTTATCACCACACTTATGGGCTGCCGGTACTGACCACAAATTGTTCGAACAATTACGGACCATACCAGTTCCCGGAAAAGCTGATTCCGCTGATGATCCACAACGCGTTGGCCAGCAAGCCCCTGCCGATTTACGGCGATGGCCAGAATGTGCGTGACTGGCTTTATGTCGGCGACCATTGCGCGGCCATCCGCCGCGTATTGGAGGCTGGCCAGTTGGGCGAGGTGTATAACATTGGCGGCTGGAATGAGATGCCAAACCTGGATATCGTGCACACTATTTGCGGCCTGCTCGATGCGTTCCAATCCGACGCCAATGGCCCTTACGCGCGCCTCATTAGCTACGTCAAAGACCGCCCCGGTCACGATCGCCGTTATGCCATCGACGCGACCAAGATTTACCGCGAACTGGGTTGGCGGCCGGTAGAAACTTTTGCGACCGGCATCGAGAAGACCGTGCGCTGGTATCTGGAACATCAGGGTTGGGTGGCCAACATTGTCTCAGGCGAGTACCAAGGCTGGACTGAAAAAAACTACGGGGGTCGCGCATGAACATGCATTCGTCCCGCAAGGGCATTCTGCTCGCGGGTGGCTCGGGCACCCGGTTGCATCCGGCGACCTTGGCGATGTCCAAGCAGCTTTTGCCGGTGTACGACAAGCCGATGGTGTATTACCCACTGTCCACGCTGATGCTGGCGGGGATTCGTGAGATATTGCTGATCTCCACGCCGCAGGATATACCGCGTTTTCAACAATTATTGGGTAATGGTCACCAGTGGGGCATTGATTTGCAGTATGCCGTGCAGCCCTCGCCAGACGGCTTGGCGCAGGCCTTTATCATCGGTGAAGGCTTTTTAGCGGGCGCGCCCAGCGCGTTGGTGCTGGGTGACAATCTTTTCTATGGCAACGATCTTGGGAAGCGGCTTAAATCGGCGCTGGTGCGCGAAACGGGGGCGACGGTGTTTGCCTATCCAGTGACCGACCCTGAACGCTACGGCGTGGTTGAGTTCAACGCCGATGGTCAGGCGATTAGTATTGAGGAAAAACCCGCCAAACCCAAAAGCCGTTACGCCGTGACGGGCCTGTATTTTTACGATGCCAGCGTGGTCGAAATTGCCCGGACGATGCGACCCTCGTCCCGCGGCGAACTGGAGATCACCGATGTCAACCGCCGCTATCTGGAGGCGGGTACGCTTAATGTCGAGGTGATGGGTCGCGGCCATGCCTGGCTGGATACCGGCACCCACGATTCGCTGCTTGAGGCATCGCAATTCATTCAGACACTTGAAAAACGCCAGGGCCTGAAGATCGCATGCCCCGAGGAGGTGGCCTGGCGTTCTGGATGGATAGACAGCGAACAGATGCGGCGACTGGCCGAGCCGCTGGCCAAGAGCGGATATGGCCGTTATCTGCTGGCTTTGTTGGAAGAACGGATTTTCTGATGCGCGCGATCGAAACCCCCATTCCCGGCGTGCTGGTGCTGGAACCCAAGGTGTTTGGCGATGCGCGTGGTTTTTTATTTGAAAGTTGGAATGCGCGCCGCTTTGCCGAGGCAACGGGTATTGAGGCGCACTTCGTGCAGGACAATCACTCGCGTTCGGCGCAGCATGTGCTGCGCGGGCTGCATTATCAGATAGCAAATCCACAGGGCAAACTGGTGCGTGTGGTGCGCGGCGCGGTGTTTGATGTGGCGGTTGATCTGCGCCGCGCTTCGCCCACTTTTGGGCGCTGGTTCGGCGCCGAGCTTTCCGAGGAAAATCATCGCCAGATGTGGGTGCCGCCGGGCTGCGCGCACGGCTTTCTGGTGCGAACTGAGTTCGCTGATTTTTTGTATAAGGCCACAGACTATTACGCGCCAGAACATGAGCGCTGCATCCGCTGGGACGATCCCGGCATTGGAATCGACTGGGGGCTTTCCGCCGCGCCTGTCCTGTCTGAGAAGGATAGGCAGGGTGTGCCCCTTTCCGATGCGGAGACCTACCCATGAGCATCCTGGTGACCGGCGGCAACGGTCAGGTCGGCTGGGAGTTGCAACGCACGCTGGCCTGCTTAGGCGAAGTGGTGGCGCCGGGGCGCGATACATTCGACCTGTCCCGGCCAGAGACGCTGCGTGAACAGGTGCTGGCTTTGCGCCCGCGATGGATTGTCAATGCAGGGGCGTACACGGCAGTGGACAAGGCCGAAAGCGAGCCGGAGCTCGCCTACACGATCAACGCCGATGCGCCGCGTGCACTGGCCGAGGCTGCCGCCGAAGTGGGCGCGGGGCTGGTGCATTACTCTACCGACTATGTGTTCGATGGCGCAGGCGACAAGCCATTTACAGAGGATGCTCCAACTCACCCCCTCAATGTATACGGCGCGAGCAAGGCGGCAGGCGAGGCTGCGATCCGCGCCTCGCACGGGCGTCATCTAATCCTGCGCACCTCCTGGGTATATGGAATGCGAGGAGCCAACTTTATGCTCACCATGCAACGTCTGATGCGAGAACGACCGGAGCTCAGGATCGTCGATGATCAGATCGGCGCACCGACCTGGGCGCGGCATATTGCCGAGGCGACAGCATTGATCCTCGCCCAGACCGATTCCCCCGCACGGGGCGCTGACCGTCCTGCGCCGTGGGGCACCTATCACCTGACAAACGACGGTGAGACGAGCTGGTTTGGCTTCGCCGATGCGATTCGCGCGGCCATAAAACTGGATACATCGCTTATTCCCATTCCGTCCAACGAATATCCGACCCCTGCGCGGCGGCCACAAAACTCGCGACTGTTAAACGGAAAAATCATGCGGACATTCGGCATCCGCCTGCCCGACTGGCGCGTGGCGCTCAATCAGTCCTTGGGCATTGCCTCATGAACGCTGGCTGAGTTGTCATTCTGCGCGCAGGGGACAGAAAACGGGAGGGGGAAACGGGACGGGCCACGGTTTTACCCAAATCGAACAGAAAACCGTGGCCTATCCCTTATTTTAGGATTTTATAAGTCGCCGTTTGCGGCGGCGCGCATGACTCCATCCATACGGTCGTGAACGCTGATGGCGCCGTCCCAGAGGGCATCGCTGATGCCGAGTCGTTCCTTGTAACCCAAGGCCCAGGCTGGGTTCCAGTCCAACATGGAGACCCAGATTTGTTTGTTACCGTCTTCCATGACCGCGATGCGGCAGGGCAGGAAGATGGCAGCTTCCGGGCTGAGTTTGAGCAGTTCGCGCCCGACGGCGATATCGCAGAAACTGTACACCTCAACGCGCGGGGCCTTTTTATCATCCAGGACGGCGTGAAAGTCTTTCCACATCAGGTTTTCACCCACCAGCTTCAGATTCTGTTTGTTCGCGGCGAGTTTCATTGACTCCACGACATCGTCAAAGCTGACACCCTGTTTGGCCGGGTATTTGCGCGTGAAGTAATTGATGATGTCCGGCAGGGTGAGCTGCATGAAACTGGTCATCATGGGGAGCGCCATCTGCGTCAGCATGCGCTTCTCTTCTTGACTGATGGTTCGGCGCATGGTGTAGGGCTTGGCGGACGGGACTGCGCCACCCAGCATCGGGGGCATCATTGTCATGGGAAACGGCATGCCGGACATCCCCGGCATCCCTCCGGTCATGCCAGGTATTCCAGGTGCGGTGGGCCAAGTCTGAGGATAGGCCGGGGGATAGTAAGGATTGGCGCTTGGATAGCCGGGCGTGTAGGCCGATGTGGCTGGATGGCCGGGCGCAGGGGGCGTGGGTTGAGTGGGGTAGGTGGGCAGCGCATAACCAGGCGCATAGGATGGCGGGGCGTAGTGTGCTGCCGGAGGTTGCTGATTGGCCGCTGGCATGGGGGAACGATGCTCGGGATTGGCCGCGGTTATAGCGGCTGAAGCGGCCGCCGCCGCCGCCGTCGCTGCATTAGCGGCTGCTGTTGCCGCGTTGGCCGCTGCCGTCGCTGCTTCGGCAGCCCGCGCGGCGGCTCTGGTCGCTTCGGCTGCCGCCAACACGACTTTGGCCGAATGCGGAGTATCGGTGGGCAGAGGGGCTGTTCCTTGGTTCGGGACAGGTGCGACAGGTGCGACAGGTGCGGAGGTTGGATTGTTTATCGTAACGGAGGGCGTTGTTGGTGAGGGGCCTACAGTAGGGGTTGTAGAAGAGGGATTCGCTGGGAATATATGAGAAACCGGCGGTTGCCCCGTTTCTGGTGAGCGTCCTGGTGTGGGAATGGAGGCTAGCCGCATGTTAGGTGCGGGCAAAGAATCCGTCTCAACGTTCGCGTTTCGCGAGGGTGTTCCTTTGAGGGGGAGAGGGACTTGAGTTTTGTTTTCCTCTGAGAGAACGACAGGCAGGAGGGGAGCCGCTGGGGTTAACTGGGGTGGAAGTGGCGAGAATGAAACGACTTGCCATTCGACGGGTGGGTAGTAGATCACCTCGCCAGCACTCCAGCCCGGAGATGCCGGGATGGCCATGGCATAGGCGTGCGGATAGATATACTGACCTTGCGCGGTCAGGGGCAGAGACCCCAGCAAGAACAGGACAGTATGTTTTTTCAGCACGCGTTCTTTTAGTCCAGTAATTGGTTTAGAACAAAGGGCAGGATGCCGCCAGCATGGAAATAATCGATCTCGATGGGTGTATCTAGGCGTAGCTTGAGTGGAATTTCGCGCGTGCCACCCGCTGCTTCATGGATGACAAGCATAACTTGTTGCTGCGGGGTGATGCCATTTTCAAGACCGACCAGGTCGAAGGTTTCATGGCCGGTTAGTCCCAGGGCTTGTGCATCCTGACCACCTTCGAATTGTAGCGGCAGCACGCCCATGCCGGCCAGGTTGGC
>SXRG01000042.1 GCA_005793645.1 Burkholderiales bacterium | reverse complement strand
ATGTCACCGGCGGCAATGACCTCAAACCAACCCGGGCACTCTTCGCCCAAGGTATTTCTGAGCAGGGCTGTGACATTAGCGGGCGTAGTGGTGGTGGCAATCGCCAAGCGCAGTCCAGCGGCACGCGCCTCATCTAGCAGACGCCCCACACCCGGGCGCAGCGGGATACGCCCTGCCTCCATCATCTGCGTGTAATGCCGCGTCTTGGCCTTGTGCAATTCGACCACCAAGGCATCAAAATCGACGGGGCGCTGATAGGGTTTATTAAACTTGTCAACATAGAACCGGATCCGCTCCTTGCCACCGGTCACCGCCAACAACTCACTGTACAAGGCTACATCCCAATCCCAATCAAGGCCAAATTCACGGAAGGCCGCATTAAAGGCCGGACGATGACCATCACGCTCGGTATCGGCCAGCGTACCATCCACATCAAAGATCAAGGCTTGCAACATTGAACCATCCGCCCCGAGGGGCCCCTTTACATGACAGATTGAATATAATACTAAACCAATCCAGTCGCGACAAAATCTATTTTGACCACAGCGCACCTACTTCACGCCCCCCACCATAGCCCGGCCTTCGACACCCTGTTTGGTGGCACGCTCTACAGCATCCTGGCTTGGGACCAACTTGAACACTTTTGGCAACGCATCGATCGCGAGGCGGGCTGGTACCTCTACGCTATCGGCGAAGCGCGCCCGGAAGACGAGGCCGATGGTGAACATGTCGAGACCTTCATCCGCCAGATCGATGCGCTGTTACGCCGTGATCACGACGAATCCTACTGTGGCATCGTCTATGCAGACAATCTGGACTCGCCCAGCCTGATCAAGATCTACGACCCTCATCATCTGGGCAGTTCCTGCGGCTCGGCCGGCTACAAGATCCTGCCTGGCTGGGTCATGAGCCGAGTACCCCCGTCCGACCTGACCCCAGAGCACATCGTCCCGCAGAACCGTCGCCGCTGGTGGCAAGGGTTTCTCGACGCCATTGGTCTGGGCTAATCTGACTCGCACATTTCACGGCGCGAGCATCCCCAAACAAAAAGGCGGCCAAGGCCGCCTTTTTGTCATCCGCCTCGAAAATTACTCAACCGGCGCTTCTTCAGCAGGGGCCGCTGCGGCCAGTGGCCGCTCGATCAGCGCCTTGGCCGACAGCTTGACGCGACCCCGATCATCAATCTCCAGAACCTTGACGCGTACGCTCTGACCTTCCTTGAGGTGATCAGACACCGCGTTGACGCGCTCGTGGGCGATCTGCGAGATGTGCAGCAGGCCATCACGATTGGGGATCAGGTTCACAAATGCCCCAAAGTCAGTGATCTTGATCACCGTACCCTCATAGACCTGGCCAATCTCAACCTCGGCGGTGATCTCAGCAATACGCTTCTTCGCCAGCTCACCGGCCTCGGTGCTGGTAGTGGCAATCTTCACTGTGCCGTCGTCGGTCAATTCGATCTGGCAGCCGGTCTCCTCGGTCAGGGCGCGGATCACAGCACCACCCTTGCCAATCACATCGCGGATCTTATCCGGGTTGATCTTAAGGGTAATGATACGTGGAGCGTACTGGCTCATCTCGTGCGGCTGCCCCTCGGCTTGGTTCATGATGCCTAGGATGTGCAAGCGGCCTTCGCGCGCCTGATGCAATGCGACTTCCATGATCTCTTTGGTAATGCCTTCGATCTTAATGTCCATTTGCAGAGCATTAATGCCGTTGGCGGTACCTGCCACCTTGAAGTCCATATCACCGAGATGATCCTCATCACCGAGGATATCGGTCAACACGGCAAAGCGGTTACCTTCCTTGATCAGGCCCATAGCCACGCCGGCCACATGCGAACGCATCGGCACACCCGCATCCATCATCGCCAGCGAGCCGCCGCAAACCGAGGCCATGGAAGACGATCCGTTGGACTCAGTAATCTCAGACACCACGCGGATGGCGTAATCAAAATCTTCCTTGGTCGGTAGACAGGCCGTCAGCGCCCGCTTGGCCAAACGCCCATGGCCGATCTCGCGCCGCTTCGGGCTCCCCACGCGACCGGTTTCACCCGTGGCGTAGGGGGGCATGTTGTAGTGCAACATAAACCTGTCGTGATATTCCCCCGTCAATGCGTCGATAGTCTGCGCATCGCGGGCGGTGCCCAGCGTGGCAACCACGAGGGCCTGCGTCTCGCCGCGGGTGAACAGGGCCGAGCCGTGAGTACGGGGCAGCACACCTGTACGAATGGTGATCGGACGCACGGTACGGGTATCGCGGCCATCGATGCGCGGTGACCCTTCCAGGATCCGGCCCCGTACCACCTTAGCCTCCAGGTTATGAAACTCGTTCTTGACCGCATTGGCGGCCTCGGTATCCGAGCCCGCCGTAATCATCTGCGCAAACACGCGGCCACGCACCTCCTCCACAGCAGACTGGCGGGACTGCTTTTCGCGGATCGAATAGGCACGGGAGAGATCATCACCGCAAATCGTTTGCATCTGCTCGATCATGGCGGTCGGCGGCACCGGCGACTGCCAGTTCCAAAGGTCCTTACCGGCCTCGTCCACCATCTCGTTGATGGCATCGATGGCCACCTGCATCTGATCATGGCCAAACACCACCGCGCCCAGCATGGTCTCTTCAGACAGTTCATCAGCCTCGGATTCAACCATCAGCACGGCAACATCAGTACCAGCGACCACCAGATCCAGCTTAGAGTTCTCCAGATCCGACAGGTCCGGGTTGAGGAGATATTGCCCATCGACATAACCCACGCGAGCCGCGCCGATCGGGCCATTGAACGGGATGCCGGACAGCGCCAGGGCCGCCGATGCGCCCAGCAACGCCGGGATGTCCGCCGGGACATCCGGGTTCTGCGATAGCACCGTAGCGATAACCTGAACCTCGTTGTAGAAACCGTCCGGAAACAACGGCCGCAGCGGACGGTCAATCAAGCGGGAGACCAGAATCTCGCCTTCAGACTGCCGCCCCTCACGCCGAAAAAAGCTGCCAGGGATGCGGCCAGCCGCATAGGTCTTTTCCTGATAATCAACGGTCAGGGGGAAAAAATCCTGACCAGGTTTGACATCGCGTTTGCCCACTACGGCGACTAGCACCACGGTGTCATCGCAATTTACCATCACGGCACCATCGGCCTGACGAGCAATCTCGCCGGTCTCCAGGGTCACCTGATGCTTGCCGTATTGGAAGGTCTTTCTAACAACTGAGTTCACGCTTACCTCATCACTTCAAGGGTCTTGGATCGTCTACGCATGGACGCAGAACAAGTGCCGCAACAAGCACAGAAAACGGGGGTGCAGATTACTTGCGCAGGCCCAGTCGCTCAATCAGGGCGCGATAGGCGTCAACATTGCGGGACTTGAGATAATCCAACAAGCTGCGACGCAGCGATACCATCTTCAGCAAGCCCCGACGGGAATGGTGGTCCTTGACATTGACCTTGAAGTGGCCGGTCAGGTCATTGATACGAGCCGTCAACAACGCAACCTGGACTTCTGGGGAGCCCGTGTCACCTTGAGCGCGTTGATAATCCGCTACGATTTGCGCCTTTTGCGCCGTGGTAATAGCCATTTTTTCATCTCCAACAGAAAGCGGGGAATTGTACCGCCAAGAACCTTTATTTCTCAAGCAGTTTCTTGTAACGCTGGCGCTGCCATCACAAGCCGGCGAGGCGCCAACTTGCCCTCATCATTGACCTCTGCCACACCCAACAAGGCGCCATCGGGCGCGTGAACGGCCATGACAACACCCACCTGAAGGCCACTACACCAGATGGGCTGGCCATGGCTAAACTGCCAGGCTGAGTCAACATCCAGGTCCAAACGCGGCAACTCGCCGAGCAAACATTCAGCCGGCCACAACAAGGCCTCGCGCTCGGCCTCTATGGCCGCCTCCAATGTCGGCAGATCCACCCCATTTTCGAGCCGAAACGGCCCTACGGCCTCGCGACGCAGCGCCGACAAATAGGCCCCACACCCCAATGCCATACCGATATCTTCTGCCAGGGTACGCACATACAGACCCTTGCCGCTATGCACCCGCAGGGTAAGCCGATCTTTCTCCAGCGCGAGAAAATCAATACGATGGACCACTACGGGGCGTGCCACGCGCTCGACCGTTTCGCCGCGCCGCGCATATTCATACAGCGGCCGACCCTCGCGCTTCAAGGCCGAGTGCATGGGGGGCACCTGCAGAATGTCGCCGGTAAATTCTGGAAGCACGGACTCCACCGCCAGACGGTCCACCCTCACGGGACACCTCTCAATGACCTCACCCTCGGGATCGGCTGTCGTCGTTCGCACCCCAAGCTGAATTTCAGCCAGATAGACCTTGTCAGCGTTGAGCAGAAACTGGGAAAACTTGGTGGCCTCACCCAGACAGATGGGCAAGAGGCCGCTGGCGAAGGGGTCCAGGGTTCCCGTATGCCCCGCCTTTTCCGCACGCAGCAACCATTTAACCTTCTGCAGCGCCGCATTGGACGACCAGCCGATAGGCTTGTCGAACAATAAGACCCCGTCGATACGCCGACGGCGGCGCGCCACTTCCGGCATCATTGGCGATCGGGATTCGCGTCAGCCTCGGCCTGCGCGTAACGCTGATCCTCGGCCACCGCCTGATCAATCAGATGTGACAAATGCGCTCCGCGCTCAATCGAGACATCATAGACAAAGGTCAGCTTAGGCACGGTGCGCAGATCCATCCGTTGTGCCAACTGGCTACGCACAAACCCAGAGGCGTGTTCCAGGGCCTTTCCCACCAAGGCGGCATCCCCCGTCAACACGGTAAAAAAGACCTGCGCGTGCTCAAGGTCACGCGCCACACGCACCGCCGTGAAACTCACCCCCGCTACGCGCGGATCGCGCAATTCGCGAGCACAGATCACCGCCAGTTCATGGCGAATCTGCTCCTCAATACGCCGTGATCGTGCCGTGGCCATACGCTCGCGCCGCCCGCATTAAAGCGTACGCGCCACCTCGATCACCTCATAGCACTCCAACTGATCCCCTTCCTGGATGTCGTTGAAGCCCTTCAGCGACAAGCCACACTCGAAGCCCGCCTTAACTTCCTTGACATCGTCCTTGAAACGCTTGAGCGAGTCGAGGTCACCATCGTGAATGACCACATGGGCACGCAACACCCGCACACGCGACGCACGCTTGATGTGGCCTTCCTGAACCATACAGCCGGCCACCGCCCCCACCTTAGGTATCTGATAGACCTGACGAATCTCGGCCAAACCCAGCTGGACCTCACGCTTTTCCGGAGACAGCATGCCCGAAAGCGCAGCTTTTACATCATCCACGGCCTCGTAAATGATGTTGTAGTAGCGGATGTCGATGCCTTCGTTCTCTGCCAATTTGCGCGACTGCGCGTCTGCACGGACATTGAAGCCAAGAAGCACCGCCTTGGAGGCAATGGCCAGATTGACATCCGACTCGGAAATCGCACCCACTGCCGCATGAATAATCTGAACGCGAACCTCTTCTGTCGATAGTTTTTGCAGCGCGTGTTGCAGGCCTTCATGCGAACCCTGTGCATCGGACTTGATGATGACAGCCAAATTCTTGACCTCAGCGCCAGCACCCATGCCGTCAAACAGATTCTCCAACTTGGCCGCCTGCTGACGGGCCAGCTTCACATCCCGGAACTTGCCCTGACGGAACAGCGCAATCTCGCGTGCCTTACGCTCTTCTCCCAGAATCAGGACATCCTCGCCAGCGCTCGGAACATCGGAAAGGCCCTGGATTTCGACCGGGATCGAAGGCCCTACCGCAGAAATCGGGCGACCATTTTCATCCAGCATCGCGCGCACCCGGCCAAAAGCCGTGCCCGCCAACATCACATCACCACGCTTCAGGGTACCGGACTGCACCAGCACCGTAGCTACCGGGCCTCGGCCCTTGTCAAGACGCGCTTCGATCACGATACCCTTGGCTGGCGCATCTACCGGTGCCTTCAGCTCCAGCACTTCGGCCTGCAACAACACGGCGTCCAGCAACTCATCCATACCCATCCCCGTCTTGGCAGAGACCTCTATGAACTGGGCATCACCACCCCACGACTCAGGCACCACGCCCTCATTGGAGACCTCCTGACGCACCTTCTCCGGGTCAGCATCCGGTTTATCCGACTTGGTAATCGCCACCACGATCGGCACACCACCCGCTTTAGCGTGATGGATCGCCTCTTTGGTCTGCGGCATTACTCCATCATCGGCAGCCACCACCAAAATCACAATATCCGTCGCCTTGGCACCACGGGCACGCATGGCCGTAAAGGCCTCGTGACCTGGCGTGTCAAGGAAGGTGATCATGCCCTTGCTTGTCTCGACATGATAAGCACCGATGTGCTGAGTAATACCACCGGCCTCACCGTGTGCCACACGGGCCTTACGGATGTAGTCCAGGAGGGATGTTTTACCATGGTCCACATGGCCCATGACGGTCACCACGGGGGCGCGCGACAACTGTTCAGCGTCCTTGTGCTCCAATCCCACATCAAGGAAGTCCTCGGGAGTGTCGCTGGATGCCGCCGTACCAATATGCCCCATTTCCTCGACCACGATCAGCGCAGTATCCTGATCCAGGATCTGGTTGATGGTGACCATGGAACCCATCTTCATCAACACCTTGATAACCTCAGCCGCCTTGACCGACATCTTGTGTGCCAA
Organism: Burkholderiales bacterium; assembly: GCA_005793645.1. GTDB lineage: Bacteria > Pseudomonadota > Gammaproteobacteria > Burkholderiales > Thiobacillaceae > QYQG01. The sequence continues at coordinate 430 of SXRG01000042.1, read as the reverse complement.
GTCCGCAACTGAAACTGTTTCCGGCACAACAACATCGCGCACGATAGCTTCGGCCACCGGCGCCGGGGCCGACTCATGCTCGCCCCGGCCACCACGGCTACGCCCTCCCTTGGAACGCCAATTGCCCTCAGCAACTGGCGCCGCATTTCGGGTGCGAATCCCTTTTTTGGCCGTACGGCTGTCTGCCTCCGTGTGTGCTGCCGGCGCCCTACTCTTGAGCAACGCGCCCGGTTTTACTGAAATCTTGCGGGGCCCAGCCGGATCCTGCGCCGGTGCCGGCTTTACCGCAGCTGCGGCAGCTGCGGCAGCTTCGGCGATACGCGCAGCCTCCATCTGTTGACGACGCTGCTCGCGATCCTGTTTTGCACGTAAGTCTGCATCCTGCGCAGCACGCAGCCGGGCCTGACGCGACTCTTGCTGCTCACGCGCT
>SXRG01000041.1 GCA_005793645.1 Burkholderiales bacterium | reverse complement strand
GGCCCGGCCCACTTTGTGCCGCCGCCGCTGTCAAATTGGCCGCAGGTAGCCTGGGAGGGTCCGGCGGGGGCGAAGCGGGTCAATCTGGATACGATCACCCGCGCAGAGATAGCTCGTTGGCGGGCCGGCGATGCGTTGTTGCTCACGGGTAAGTTGCTTACCGGTCGTGATGCCGCACACAAAAAGCTCGCGGAGTTGGTTGCCAAAGGCACGCCGCTTCCGGTCGATTTCCGGGGCCGATTCATTTACTATGTGGGTCCGGTTGATGCGGTGCGCGATGAGGCGGTGGGTCCGGCTGGCCCGACCACGGCGACGCGCATGGACGGGTTTACCGACCTGATGCTGGGCGAACTGGGTTTGTTTGGCATGGTGGGCAAGGCCGAACGCGGGGCAGAGACGGTGGCTTCCATCCGCAAATACGGTGCGGCGTACTGTATTGCGGTGGGCGGTGCGGCCTATCTGGTATCGCGGGCGATCAAGTCCGCCAAGATCCTGGCATTTGCGGAACTGGGCATGGAGGCGATCCATGAGTTTGAGGTACTGGACATGCCGGTGACGGTCGCGGTGGATGCGTGGGGTGAATCGGTACATGAAACCGGGCCACGCGAATGGCGGGTGAAATTGCAAGGGCTACATCACAGTTAATGTTGATTGTGAAGAACCGCTTGCATAACTATATTTATCTGCTAAATTGCGGCCTTGTGTGGGTGAGTTGAGGGGATGAAAATGGCGCAAGCGATATTTGGACGACTGGGCCTGTTGATGGTGTTGGCGTTCATCCTTTCCAGCCCTGCCCATGCCGAACCGACCGCCGTGTCCGATCGCCCCGCCAAGAGTAAGTCCGTTAAGGCGCACACGGCTCAACACAAGACCGTCAAGTCGCGTGCCATGCGCAAGGCGCTGAGGGCCCAGCGTGCGATGGATCGTGAGATGGGGGACTACCGCGTTGTGAATGGCCTGCCTGTTTTGCGTTCGGCTTATGCGGTGGTGATTGATCAGCAAACCGGGGCATTGGTATATGCCAAGAATCCGGACAAAGCCACTCCGATTGCCTCGATCACCAAGCTGATGACGGCGATGGTGGTGTTGGATGCCGCGCTACCGTTGGAGGAGTCCATCACGGTGAGCGAGGCGGATGTGGATCACCTCAAACATACACGCTCCCGCTTGCCGATTGGTGCCACGGTGTCGCGTTCCGATCTTTTGCATATGGCCTTGATTGCCTCTGAAAATCGCGCTGCGGCGGCTTTGTCGCGGGCCTATCCGGGTGGGCGCGAGGCTTTTGTGAGCGCCATGAATCGGAAGGCTAAGGGACTTGGCATGAATGAGTCGACCTTTGTGGACGGCACGGGCCTTTCTAGTTCGAATCGCGCGACGGCTCAAGATCTGGCCCGTATGGTGTCAGCTGCGCATGCGTATCCTCTGATTCGTGAGATCAGCACGCTTGGGAGCTATGATCTTCTGGTTCCTGGCCGGCGCAACCTACGCAATCTGGCTTACAACAACACCAATGCCCTGACGCGTAGCAAGGGTTGGGACATCGGGATTTCCAAGACGGGTTATATCAACGAGGCCGGTCATTGCCTGGTGATGCAGGCGAAGATCTCGGACAAGCCGTTGATCATTGTGTTGCTCGATGCGCAGGGCAAGTATTCCCGTATCGGGGATGCCAATCGTCTGCGTCGCTGGCTGGAAAATGGTGCCATGCAGCGCGTGGCTAAACATACGCCCGGTCACCAAGCCTGACCCCATTCTCGTTTGATTTACCGCCCCGTTCGCCTTGTCGGTGATCGGGGCGGTAAGGTTTTGGTTTTCCCGAACAGTATTAGCGAATAATAATAAAATAAAATTGTCAATATCGGATAATAGGGTCTCTTGATAAATATCAAGACCGGATTGGTGTCTAGTTAAATCCCTATGTATAAAGAGGCTGTTGCCAAACTGGCAGGGCTGGGTGGCTTGTCTTCGCAGGAGCGCAGGGCTCGTTGCTATTGCCTTGTTGGGCGAGTGGGCTTTTCGGTGTCGTGTCTTTAGGGGCGATCCCTTCGGCTTGGGAAGCAATAAGAGGAGAGTGCGATGAAAAAAGCAATAGGAAGGGCGTGTGCCCTGACATTGTGTTTGGTGGGTGGCGCAATGGTGGCACCGGCGATGGCCGCTGACCCTATTGAGGCGTTGGCCGCTACCTGTAACAACTGTCATGGTCTCAATGGCGTCAGCGTGGGGGCCTCAATGCCTTCCATCGGGGGGCAGTCTGAGGCTTATCTGCGCATGCTGATGTTGGAGTGGAAGAGTGGCGCACGCTACTCCGCCACTATGGGGCGCTTGCTTAAAGGTTATAGCGATGAGCAGATCGCAGCCCTCGCCAAGTATTTTGCCGCCAAACCTTGGGTTCCCTCCGAGCAACGGGCGCCCGATCAGGTCGTCTTTAATGGCCGTCTGGTCAGTGATCGCTGTACGACCTGTCATGGTGAGCGGGGTGGCCAACCCAGTGACAGTGCTACGCCGCGACTGAACGGCCAATGGGCTATGTATCTAGAGATGGAGCTGAACAAGTACCGCGACGATGCGGTCAATCTGCCCCATCGCAAGATGCGCAAGAACGCACAAAAGCTAGAACAGGCCGAGGTCTATGAAGTGTCCAACTTCATGGCTGTTCAGAAAGGTCAGTGAGGAGACAATGATGAATAGCGTAAATCGGCGTAGTTTTATACAAGCTCTGGCTGCGGTCGGTTCGGCCTCGATCCTGACGGTCCCCACAGCGCGGGCATCGGCGACTTCGAAGGCTCGAGTTGTGGTGGTCGGGGGGGGGTTTGGCGGCGCTGCAGCGGCCAAGTACATCAAACTGATGGACAACGCAATTGATGTCACTTTGGTCGAGCCCAATGCGACCTATACGGCGTGCCCACTTTCCAATGAGGTGATCTCGGGTCATCGCACCTTGGAAAGTCTGCAGACGCGCTATGGTGGACTGACTGCGCGTGGAATCAATATCGTGCAACGCTGGGTAACGGCGGTGGATCCGGTCAAGAAGGTGGTCACGCTCACAGGGGGGGCTACCTTGTCCTATGATGCCCTGGTGATGGCGCCCGGCATCGATTTCACCTGGGGATCTGTCGAGGGTTACACCCTGGCGGCGTCTGAGCAAATGCCGCATGCCTACAAGGCGGGCCCGCAGACACTGCTCCTGCAGAAGCAAGTCATGGCGATGAAGGATGGTGAGGTTTGCATCATCGCCCCCCCGCCCAAACCTTTCCGCTGCCCGCCTGGTCCGTATGAGCGAGCTGCGCAAATCGCGCACTATCTCCAGCATCACGGTAAGGGCAAATCCAAGATCCTGATTTTGGACCCGAACGATTCCTTCTCCAAGAAGGGGCTTTTTGAGCAGGCTTGGAAGACGCTCTACCCTGGCATGATCGAATGGATTCCGGGTAAGGACGATGGCAAGGTGGTGCGCGTGAATCCGGCGACCCATACTTGCTATACCACCTTTGGTGAGCATAAGGGCAGCGTGATCAACATCATTCCCGCTCATACTGCTGGCAAGATCGCCCGTGACGCAGGGCTGGCCAATGCACAGGGTTGGTGCGAGGTGCAGCCGATGACCATGGAATCGACTATGCATAAGGACATCTACCCGGTCGGTGATGCATGTATCGCCGGTGAGTTGCCCGTCTATGATATGCCCAAGTCCGCTCATATGGCCGTTACGCAGGCCAAGGTTGCAGCGGGAGCGATCGTTGCCAAGATTAATGGTCTGCCCAATCCCGAGCCGTATTATGTCAACACCTGTTACAGCTTGGCGGCGCCGGATTATGGTTTCTCGGTGGTTCATGTGTACAAGGTGGAGGCTAACAAGTTCATCTATGTGAAGGATGCAGGCGGGATTTCGCCGATCAAGACACCACCGATTACACGACGCCTGGAGGCGGAGTACGCCAACGGCTGGTTTAACAACATCATGGCTGATGCCTTTGTTTGAACGGGGAGCGCGCCATGAATCATTCATCTACAAGAGATAGTAGGAAATCTGCCCCTGCCGGGGAGTTTGCAACCAAGAGGAGCAATATCATGAACATTACGCAGTGGATGACACGCATCGTGCTGGGGGTGGGGGCATGTCTCTTCGCTCTGGGTGCGCAAGCGGGGGTTACGGCACCGTTAAAGCCAAGCGATTTTGAGCCGGTAGCGACCAAGGCGGCCAAGCCGATTGCTCCCATTGAGGAGAAGAAGTGCTATTCCTGCCACGACAACATTGAGGAGTTTCATAGCGGTGGTCGGCATGCAACCGTAAACTGTGCCGCCTGCCACGATGCTGTGGATCACTTGAAGAGCGCGAAGGAAAAAGACATGGGCAAGCGGCCGGTGACCCGGACCGATCACCAGGTCTGTGCCACCTGTCACGCCGATCAGTACAACTCTTTCGTCAAACTTAATCATGCCTCAGGTGCGCGCGTTGAGAAGGCTGCTTTCAAGAGTCGTTCCCCGCTGTTTGACAAACTGATGGAAGGTTACGGCTTCACGATTGAGCATAACGAACCGCGTTCGCATGCCTTTATGCTAGTCGATCACTTGATTGTTGATCGCGCCTACGGCGGCCGTTTTCAGCTCAAAGACTGGATGCATGTCGCGGATGCAGAGGGTGCTGTGAAGGGTGCTTGGAATATTCTGACGGACAAGGATGCTGCTAGTTCGGATCAGAAGAGGTTCCTGCCCCAGACGGTGACGGCGGCTAACCCGGTGTGCCTGAGCTGTAAAACACAGGACCATATCCTGGACTGGAAATACATGGGCGACAAAGATCCGAAGGCTAAGTGGGACCGTACCTCCAAGGTGGTCGACTTTGTTCGCGATCTGAAGCACCCGCTGAATTGTTTCATGTGTCATGACCCGCACTCGGCAGCGCCTCGTGTGGTGCGTGACGGGTTGATTGAGGCCGTGGTCGATCGCAAGTTGGGTACCTATCCGATGGATTCAGCCAAGAGCGCCAAGATCACCATGAAGAAGGTTTGGTTCCAGCGTGACGGCAAGGATTTTCGTGCGATCGGTCTCCTGTCCAAACCGGACTCCAACCTGATGTGCGCCCAGTGCCATGTGGAATATAACTGCGGCCCTGGTTTTGATCTGGGTGATGCCGCGACGGGCAAAGCCCCCGAGTACATCAAGATGTCTGATCGGCGTACCAACCTCTTCCCGTGGGCCAATGTCATGGGCTACAAGGATGTGATGACCAAGCAGTACAACTTCAAGGACTTCAAGCATGCGAGCACCGGTGCCTTGTTGCCTAAGATCCAACACCCGGAGTTTGAGACCACTTGGGGATCCAAACACGAGCGTGCTGGTGTGGAATGCAAGGATTGCCACATGCCCAAGGTCAAGACTTCGTCTGATGCCAAGCCCTATACCTGGCATGGTCAGCAAAGTTCTCGCAACATGACCCAGGAGACCTGTGCCAAGTGCCATAAGGGCTGGACTGCCGAAGAGTCGAAGTATCAGATTGACTCGATCCAGAACTACATCCGTGGCAAGATGACCAAGGCCGAATTCTGGCTGGCCCAACTCATCGACGAGATGATCAAGGCCAAGGAGAAGGGCGTGGATGAGGCGACCATGAACAAGGCCAAGGAGTATCAGTATGACGCAACCCTGTACTGGGAATGGTGGACTGCCGAGAATTCTGACGGCTTCCACAACCCTGAAATGGCGCGCGCCTCGATGGCTAAGTCGATGGACGCTTCCAAGGATGGTATTAAGATGCTGCGCGACGCGAGGGCAGCCATGAAGTAAATGTTAGCTTCAATCAAGGGCCGGTCAGTGACTGGCCCTTTTTTTTGACATTGCTTTGACTTCAAACTGAAGATCGGTACGATTCTGTATCCTCATTGAGCTTTCGTTTGAGAAAACACGCAAAACTCTGGCTGATTTCCGGTTATCCTTTCCGCTTATAGTGTTCTGATCCCCGTAGATGCGACTTTCCACCCATAACCTAGCCTGTCAACGCGGCGATCGGCGGCTGTTCTCCGGCCTGCAGATGGATCTGTATGCGGGCCAATTGCTGCTGGTTCAGGGAGGCAATGGGCGCGGCAAAACCAGTTTTCTGAGGCTGCTTGCCGGTTTGTCGCAACCTGAGGCGGGTGAGGTGCGCTGGAATGGTGAATCCATTAGTCGGACGCGTGAGGCCTACTATCAGACCATGGTGTATCTGGCGCATGCCAACGGGGTCAAGGACGACCTGACGCCGGTTGAGAATGTTCAGATTCATGTGGGCTTGCGGGGCCAAAAACGGACACAGGCCGAGATCGAACCGGTGTTGGTGCGCATGGGATTGGCGGCTTGTCTGGATCTGCCCGCGCGGGTCCTGTCCTTTGGTCAGCGCCGTCGGGTTGCTCTGGCGGGTTTGCTGGTTTCGGGCGCCATGTTATGGATTCTGGATGAGCCGTTGACCGGACTGGATGTACGCGGCGTGGCGGAGATGGAAACCTTGCTGCGCGAACATGTTCAGGCGGGTGGCATGGTGGTGATGACTACGCACCAACCTCTGAGGCTTCAGGGGGTGGACACGGTGCCGTTGCAGATTGGCCCGCTTATGCAGGTCGATGATCTGGTGTCTGAGTCGGCGAGTGCGGAGGCGTAGGCTATGTGGCGTTTCCTGATTACGGTGATTCGCCGTGACCTCCTTTTGGCCGCGCGACGCAAGGGTGACTGGCTGACATCGCAGTTTTTCTTCGTTATGGTGGTGAGTTTGTTCCCGCTGGGCATCGGGGCTGATCCGGAGCAGTTGCGCCGGGTGGCGGGCGGTGTGCTGTGGGTGGCGGCCCTGCTGGCGAGCCTGCTATCGCTACAGCGGTTGTATGCTGATGATCATCGTGATGGCAGCCTAGAGCAGATGCTACTGTCGCCGCAACCGGCGCTGATCCTGGCGCTCGGCAAGGCGACGGCGCACTGGCTTATCTTTGGTCTGCCGCTTCTGGTCATTGCCCCTTTGCTCGGTTTGCAGTTTGCCTTGCCGCCGGATGTGATCGGTACTCTCGTTATCTCGCTCGCGATCGGTACGCCGATTCTTTCTTTGCTGGGCGGCGTGGGGGCGGCATTGACCCTGGGCTTGCGCGGTGGCGGTACCCTATTGACCTTGCTGATTTTGCCCCTGTATGTTCCGGCTCTAATTTTTGGTGCCGGGGCCGTAGACGGGATCCTCGCCGGTATGGGGGCGGAGGCGCAACTCTCGCTGCTGGGGGCCTTCATGGGCCTCTGCCTGTTATTGGCACCTTGGGTGACTGGGGCGGCCCTGCGGGTCTCGGTGGATTGAGCGATGAATAAGGATTAACGCTATGAATCTCTATCACTACGCGGCTCCCGCGACCTTTTATCGCATGGCCGGACGCTGGATTCCCTGGCTTTCATGGGGCGCAGGTTTGCTTACGGCCATGGGTCTTTATATCAGCTTCTTTGTCGCGCCGACGGATTTTCAGCAGGGTGAAGCCTATCGCATCATCTTCATTCATGTCCCGGCGGCATGGATGTCGATGTTCATTTATCTGGTCATGGCCTTTTGGTGTGCTATCGGCCTAGCCTTCAACACCCGGCTGTCTTACCTGATGGCACGGGCTTTGGCGCCTACTGGGGCACTGTTTTGTTTTTTGGCGCTGTGGACCGGGGCTTTGTGGGGTAAGCCGATGTGGGGTGCCTGGTGGGTGGGGGATGCGCGCCTGACCTCGCAACTGATCCTGCTGTTTCTCTATGTTGGGATCATGGCCCTGTGGGCCGCGATTGATGACCCGAAGCGCGGAGACCGCGCCGGGGCGCTCTTGATTCTGGTAGGGGCCGTCAATGTGCCGATTATCTATTTCTCGGTAAAGTGGTGGAACACCTTGCATCAAGGCTCGTCCATTAATCTCATGAAGGCACCCTCTATGGCCACGACCATGCTGGTAGGTATGTTGGTGATGGCCATCGCGGCCTGGCTCTATACCATTGCTGTTGCCTTTGTGCGGGTGCGTGGCTTGATTCTGGAACGGGAACGACATACGGACTGGGCGCAAGAAGCCCTGAAGGAGGCATGATGATGTGGCAAAGCGGGGCCGAGTTTTGGTCCATGGGAGGGTATGGCCTGTATGTCTGGGGCTCATTCGGCGTGACAGCCCTGGGCGTGATCCTGGAGGTCTGGCTTTTGAGACGCGGGCAACGGTCGCTTGTTAACCGTCTGCAACGCATGCAACGCTGGGAGGCGCAATGAAACCCCGCCACAAGAAACTCCTCGCCATTACCGTAGTCGTGGCCGTGCTGGGCATCGTGGTCATGCTGGTGCTCAACGCCTTCCGCAGTAACCTGGTCTTCTTCTTTTCGCCGACCGAGGTGACGGAGGGCAAGGCACCCAAGGATCGCGCCTTCCGTGTCGGCGGTCTGGTTGAGATGGGCAGCATCCAGCGCAGTACCGACGGCCTGACGCTGACCTTTAAGGTAACCGATACGGCGCACAGCATCCCCGTTACATATCAGGGTGTCGTGCCGGACCTGTTCAAGGAAGGCAAGGGCGCGGTGGCTGAAGGTCGCCTGGGCACGGATGGCCGCTTTACCGCGACGACCGTGCTGGCCAAACATGATGAAAACTATATGCCGCCCGAGGCCGCTAGTGCGATCGAGCAGGCGCAAAAGGCGAAAGCTACTTTAAAGGAATAACGGATGATCCCTGAACTCGGCCATTTTGCCCTTATCCTGGCGCTGCTCCTGGCGCTGGTCCAATCCACCCTGCCGCTGATCGGTGCCCAGACCGGTAATGCGCGTTTTTTGGCGGTTGCAAGACCGGCAGCGCGCGCGCAGTTTCTGTTTGTCTGTCTGGCCTACGCTTGTCTGGTGACTGCCTTTTTGCAGAACGATTTTTCGGTACGCAATGTGGCGATGAACTCTTTCTCGCAACTGCCAGCCGTGTATCGGTTTACGGCCTCGTGGGGCTCGCACGAGGGTTCCATGTTGTTGTGGACGCTGATCCTTGCTTTCTGGACGATGGCGGTCAGCGTGTTGTCGCGGCGTTTGCCGGAAGACATGGCGGCGCGGGTGATTGGCATCATGGGGTTGGTGTCGGTCGGTTTTCTGGCCTTCCTGATCTTTACTTCCAACCCCTTCGATCGCCTGCTGCCCGCTCCGATGGATGGGCGTGACCTGAACCCACTGTTACAGGACCCAGGCATGGTTTTGCATCCTCCCATGCTCTATATGGGGTATGTCGGTTTCTCGGGGGCCTTTGCTTTTGCCATCGCGGCTTTGTTGTCGGGCAAACTGGATGCTGCCTGGGCGCGTTGGTCACGGCCATGGACTGTGGTGGCGTGGACCTTTCTCACCATGGGCATCGCGCTGGGCAGTTGGTGGGCCTATATTGAATTGGGCTGGGGTGGTTGGTGGTTTTGGGATCCGACCGAGAACGCCTCGTTCATGCCATGGCTGGCCGGTACCGCCTTGATCCACTCGCTGGCGGTGACTGAGAAGCGTGGTGCATTCAAGTCGTGGACGGTCCTTTTGGCGATCACCGCCTTTTCGCTCTCGTTGCGGGGCCCCTTCCTGGTGCGTTCCGGGGTGCTCTCCTCGGTGCATGCCTTCGCGACTGATCCGGCGCGCGGCGCCTTCATTCTGGGCTTTCTGGTGGTCGTCATTGGCGGATCCTTGCTGCTCTACGCGCTGCGTGCGCCGACGATGCTGGGTAGCGCCCGCTTCTCTGCGTTTTCGCGGGAGTCCTTGTTGCTGGTCAACAATGTCGTGTTGGTCTCGGCCCTGGGTTCCGTCCTGTTGGGTACGCTGTATCCGCTCTTTCTCGATGCCTTGGGGATGGGCAAGATCTCGGTGGGTGCGCCCTACTTTAATGCCGTGTTCGTGCCTCTGATGGTGCCGGTCCTGTTCCTCATGGCCGTCGGCCCGCTGACGCGCTGGAAGGGGGCCAGCCTGCCCGACATGGCGGTGCGCCTGCGGCTGGCCTTTGCGGTGGCCGTGGTTGCTGCTGTGGCCGTGCCGCTGGCGGCTGGCGAGTTCAAGCCTTGGGTATCGCTGGGCGTGGGTCTCGCGGTATGGATTGTCTTTGGCGTGGCGTTGGGTTTTGCCGATCGACTCAAACACGGCGGCACACTGTTCGCACTGCCGCGTGGCTTTTGGGGGATGCAGCTCGCTCATCTGTCGATGGCGATTGGTATCGTCGGCATTGCGCTGGTCTCGGGTTACGAGAGTGAGCGTAATGTGAAGATGGCGGTGGGGGATACGGCGCAGCTCGCCGGTTATACCTTCACCTTCAAGGGTGCTGAGGCCTATGAGGGCCCAAATTTCCATGCAGCGCGTGGGCACCTGGTGGTCACATCGAAGGGCGGCTCGGAATTTGTCCTGCGCCCCGAGAAGCGTCTCTATAACGCCGGCGGTATGCCGATGACCGAGGCCGGAATCAACTACGGTGTGCTGCGTGATATCTATGTGGCAATGGGCGAAGAGATCGAGCCGCAGGTCTGGACGATCCGCTTGTTCTACAAGCCCTTTATTGACTGGCTGTGGTTTGCGGCCGGCCTCATGGCCCTGGGTGGTGCGCTGGCTGCATCGGATCGTCGTTATCGCATTGCACTGAAAGACAAGGGTGCCGCATGAATAAGCGCCTTATCCCCCTGATTGCTTTCCTGTTGTTGGCCGCTTTCTTTGCCAAAGGTCTATTTCTCAATCCGCGCGAGGTCCCCTCTCCCTTCATCGGTAAACCGGCACCGGCTTTCCGTTTGCCTGAGGTGGGTAACCCGGTCAAGACCTTTGGTCCGGAGGAGATGCGCGGCCAGGTCTGGATGCTCAATGTCTGGGCGCCCTGGTGCGTGTCCTGCCGTCAGGAACACGGCGTTCTGATGCAGCTTCAGGCACAGGGCGTAAAGCTGGTTGGTCTCAATTGGAAGGACAAGGATCGCGAGGCGGCGGCGCTCCTGGCTCGTTTGGGAAGCCCCTATCTCAGCACGGTCGAAGACCTGGATGGTCGTGTTGGCATTGATTATGGAGTGACGGGCACGCCCGAGACCTTTGTGATCGACAAGAGCGGGATCATCCGATTCAAGCAGACCGGTCCGATCACCGAAGAAGTTTGGAAGGAAAAACTCGAACCGATGCTGAAGGAGTTGGCACGATGAAACAGTGGATCATGGTATGGGCACTGGTCTTGGCTGTCCCGGCCTGGGCGGGCGAGGCGCAACCGGTTGGTGAAGACCCGAAGATCGAACAGCGCCTTAATGTGCTGGCCGAGGATCTGCGCTGTCTGGTCTGTCAAAACGAGAGCCTGGCAGGTTCTCATGCCGAGCTGGCCGAGGATCTGCGCCGCGAGATTCGCGATCAGATGAAGCAGGGCAAGGATGATAAGCAGGTGGTCGAGTATCTGGTGGCGCGCTATGGCGATTTCGTTCTCTATAACCCCCCGTTCAAGCCGCTGACCCTGGTGCTCTGGTTGGGCCCACTCTTCTTCCTGTTGTTGGGAGGATTTGTCTGGTGGACTGTTTTGAAGCGTCGTCGTGCTCAACCGGACGATATGGTGAATACCCAAACACGGGCCGAGGCGGCACGCATCCTGGAAGGAAAATCGGAATGAACATGAATCTCTGGATCTTTGTCGGGATCGCCGTATTGGCGATTGTGGTCGCCCTCGTATGGGTGTTGCCGCCCTTGTTGCGGACCCCGAAGTCGCACGCCTCCGAACGGCGTGCCCTGAACATTGCGGTCTATCGCGATCAGCTCAAGGACCT
>SXRG01000040.1 GCA_005793645.1 Burkholderiales bacterium | reverse complement strand
CGTGGAGGCAGGAGGTTCGAATCCTCTCACCCCGACCAATTTCCTGTCTTTCCTTCCATTGATCAACACTCGGGAAAGGCCCGTCCAGGTCACAACGACCGCTACCACGGCATGTCGTTCACCGTTTGGACCTCTATGAGACAACCTCCCCACCTCGGCACACCACTCTCACCCTCCGCAACCCGAATCATGTTGCTCGGCTGCGGTGAACTCGGCAAGGAAGTCATCATTGCCCTGCAACGCCTGGGCTGCGAAGTCATCGGCGTGGACCGCTATGCCGATGCCCCGGGCATGCAGGTCGCGCACCGCAGTCATGTCATTGACATGACCGATGGTGCCGCCCTGCGGGCCGTGCTCGAACAGGAGCGACCCCATCTCGTCGTACCCGAGATCGAGGCCATTGCTACCGCGACCCTCGCCGAGATTGAACGCGAAGGACTGGCCGAGGTCATCCCAACTGCCCGCGCCGTGCAACTAACAATGAACCGCGAGGGCATTCGTCGCCTCGCCGTCGAAGAACTCGGCCTACCCACCTCGACCTACCGCTTCGCCGACTCTCTGGCCGAAGTTGAAGACGCTATCGCCAACGGGATCGGTCTCCCTTGTATCATCAAACCGGTCATGTCCTCATCAGGTAAAGGCCAGTCCCTGATTCAGGAACACGCAGACATTGCAGCCGCCTGGGACCATGCTCAGGCCGGTGGACGCGTCACTCATTTTGAAAAACCGGGGCGCATCATCATCGAGAGCCTCATCGATTTCGACTACGAAATCACCCTGCTCACCGTTCGCGCCATGGGCCCCACCGGCCTCATAGAGACCCACTTCTGCGCGCCAATTGGCCATGTTCAGGTCAACGGCGATTATGTAGAATCCTGGCAGCCCATGGCCATGTCACCGCTGGCCTTACAACGCGCCCACGACATCGCCCAGGCGGTCACCCAGAATCTTGGCGGACGCGGCCTCTTTGGTGTCGAGCTCTTTGTCACGGGCGACCAAGTCTGGTTCTCCGAAGTCAGCCCGCGCCCACACGACACCGGTTTGGTGACCTTGGCCACCCAACGCCTGTCCGAATTCGACCTACACGCCCGCGCAATCCTCGGCCTACCAATCGATACCAGTCTGCGCCGGCCAGGCGCCTCGGCCGTCATCTACGGTGGGTTGGATAGCAAGGGCATTGCCTTCGAGGGGGTTGCCGAGGCCTTGCAAGTCCCGGAGTCCGACCTGCGCCTGTTCGGCAAACCGGAGAGTTTTGTAAAACGCCGAATGGGAGTTGCAGTCGCCAACGGCGACGACACCGACACGGCCCGCCGCCGCGCCAAAGCCGTTGCCCGGTGCGTCAAGCCGGTTTGCGCTCAGAGGGTTGATAAGCACTAAGCACCGTTACGATCGCGCGGCCTCCCCACGCAGATCTGGTTCGGCCTGCACGATTTCCAGGGCCTCACCCAGTGTATCCTCATTCAGGGCATTGAGCGATTCGCTCAGCACCTCGGCCGCATCGATCGTATCCTGTTCATGGGGCAAGCGGGTCTCATCCAGATTAGCCACCAACACCGCCGCTGCGCCCGCCACACGCAGCAACGCCTCACGCTCAGTCATCAACATTTCCACTTCCTCGCGTAACAGGATGGCGGCCTCATCGTCTATCGGTCTATGGTGCATCACAACCTCTTTCATGGCATTCCATAATGCTGTCATCATACCGCTACGGCCGCACCCAAAAAGGTCCGGCAGTTAATTATTATTCTTCCCCATGCCCAAGCAAATCGCTCCTCAATCCTGGCAAACCCACTTCGCACAACATCCGTTGTTTGGCGGCTACCAAGCGCTGGCAAGGACCTTTACCGACTTGGACGATTGGCCCGAGTCCGAGCGTTTGACAGCCGCGGCCAAAGCCCGAAATCTGCGCAACGCGACCGACCAGCCAGTCTGCTTTGAACCCCAAATAGAAACCTGCGGACAACGCGATTACGAGGCCAAAATACTCACCACGGGCCGCGTACCCACCCGAAAGGCCAACTGGCACGATTTTCTCAACGCCCTTGTCTGGCTCAACTTCCCTCGCATCAAGGCAACCTTGAACGCCGTGCACTGCCACGCCTTGGCGCAGCGTGGCCCAGAGCGCGGGGCACGCTCCGATGCCGCCACCGTATTCGACGAGAGCGGTGCTGTGTTGATCGGGCCGGATGCCGAACTCGCAGATCGACTGCGCCACCACGATTGGAAAGGGGCTTTTGTCGAGCGGAGGGCATGGTGGCAGCGAAACCATCTGCTAATCGTTGGCCACGCCGTACTGGAAAAGGCACTGACACCTTATCCCGGCATGATCGCCAAGGTGCTGTACCTGCCATGGCCAGCCCTCGGCACCACAACGGAATCACCCCCAGAAGGCCTGGATAAGGCCCTCGCTGAACGCTGGCAAAGCAATGCCCTGCAACGCCCCGCCGATCTGTTCGCCCTCCCCGTACTGGGCGTACCCGGCATGGATCCAGGCAACGCGAACCCAACCTACTACGACAACAGCGCCGTCTTCCGCCCCAAACGGGAACTGCTTTCTAGACCGGAATCTTAAGCCACGCCATGGCCATGGCCGGATCGTCGAAGGACTGCACCTCGCCATCGACGGTCAAGCGCTGAATCCAGACCAGCCAACCCGGCCAGTCATTAGGCGTAACGATTGCAATCTTGCGAAAGTCGTACTTGTGTTGCTGGGTAAAGCGGATCTCTTCCCAGGCAACATCAAGCGTGTAGCTCAACATGTCGCGCAGATCCATCAAGACATAGACCCCTCCCTGCATGGCGACATCATGCAGGACCTGCTGCTCGAAGGCCTGATAGTCGGTCAGGGTAAACTCCCCCAGCACCGACACGGTAATCAAATTATTACGGCTCTCGATGGCAATCATCGTGTTCCCCTTTACAGTATTTTACCTGCTGCGTCAGCCAGATGCCGGCCAGAACCGTGGTAGCCAACCCGAACCAAGCCCATGGCGACATCCGATGGCTCCAGATTAACACATCCAGCACACTACCGAAGAGCACCGTACTGTAAGCGAAGACCGCCGTCACGGCTGCGTGGCCATAGCGATAGGCACGCGTGACGGCGAACTGGCCCAAAGTTGCCAACAGTCCCATCCCCAAGAGCCAGGGCACATGTTCCGGTGCCGGCCATTGCCAATCGCCCGAGAAGGAAAACAGCCCCGTCATTAGGGTTCCAACAACCGCAAACCAGACGACAACATGGGCCTCCGACACTCCCAGAGCACCAAGATGACGCACATGCAGATAAGCCACGGCAGCCAGCGAACCGGAAGCAAGACCCACCAACGCGGCCAAGAGATCGGCGGACGGCGTAGACCACGGCTGCAGGAGCAGGCACACCCCCACAAAGCCCAGACCCACGGCCGCATATTGCAGCAACGACACCCCCTCGCGCAGGGTCCAGGGCAAAAGCACCGCCAGAAATAAGGGTGATGTGTAATTGAGCGTCAGCGCGACCGACACCGGCAGATGGACAATCGCATAAAAGAAGCTCAACAAGGCGGCCAACCCGACTAGGGCACGGCG
>SXRG01000039.1 GCA_005793645.1 Burkholderiales bacterium | reverse complement strand
GCGCAATGTGATATTCGAACTCGTTGCGGAAATGCTTGAGGAAGCTATGCACCGGGCCAACGGCTGCATCGCCAAGGCGGGTTCGTATCTCGGCGCCGGTTCGGTTATCGTCATGGACGATACGGTGTGCATGGTTAAGGCGCTGGAACGGTTGGCCTATTTCTATTTTGAGGAATCCTGCGGTCAGTGCACGCCCTGCCGGGAGGGCACCGGTTGGATGTATCGCGTCATCCATCGCATCGAGCATGGCCTGGGTCGCCCGGAAGACATCGACCTGCTCATGAGTGTGGGCACCAACATTTCCGGACGCACCATTTGCGCACTAGGCGACGCAGCGGTAGGCCCGGTGCATAGCTTCCTCAAGCATTTCCGCAACGAGTTCGAATATCACATTGCGCACAAGAAGTGCCTTGTGGGGTCCTGAGATGCCGCTAGTTACCATTGACGACAAAACGATCGAAGTCCCCGCTGGCATTTCGGTGATCGAGGCGGCGCAGCAGCTTGGGATCTATATCCCGCACTTCTGCTACCACAAGAAACTGTCTATCGCCGC
This sequence comes from Burkholderiales bacterium, assembly GCA_005793645.1. Taxonomy (GTDB): domain Bacteria; phylum Pseudomonadota; class Gammaproteobacteria; order Burkholderiales; family Thiobacillaceae; genus QYQG01. The sequence continues at coordinate 27,752 of SXRG01000039.1, read as the reverse complement.
ATCTTGCCGCATGTGCTTGGTCGAGGTCGAAAAAGCACCCAAGCCCTTGCCGGCCTGCGCCACGCCTGTCGCCGACGGCATGAAGGTCAAAACCCGTTCGCAATACGCCATCGACGCACAAAAGGGCGTGATGGAGTTCCTGCTGATCAACCATCCGCTTGATTGTCCGATCTGTGACCAAGGGGGTGAATGCATGTTGCAGGACATTGCGGTGGGATATGGCGGCGTTGAAAGCCGTTATGCCGAGCCAAAACGCGTGGTGGCAGAGAAGAATCTCGGCCCGCTGATTTCCACCGACATGACCCGCTGCATCCATTGCAGCCGCTGTGTGCGTTTTGGTCAGGAGATTGCCGGCCAGATGGAACTTGGTATGCCGGGTCGTGGTGAACATGTCGAGGTCATGCCGTTCCTGGAAAACCAGGTCAACAGCGAGTTGTCTGGCAATGTCATCGACCTTTGCCCGGTCGGTGCATTGACATCTAAGCCGTTCCGCTATGCCGCACGCGGTTGGGAGTTGGGTCGGCGTCTGGGCGTCAGCCCGCACGACAGTCTGGGGTCAAACCTGACTGTTCAGGTCAAAAATGGCCGCGTCATGCGCGTCCTGCCGGCGGACAATGCGGCGATCAATGAATGCTGGCTGTCCGACCGCGACCGTTTCTCCTATCAGGGACTCTATGCCGAAGACCGACTGACCGTGCCGATGGTCAAAGACAACGGTCGTTGGATTGAAGTCGACTGGGCCACCGCGCTGGCGCAGGCCGCCGGTGCGCTACGCATGCTGAAAGAGACGCATGGCGGCGATGCCTTGGGTTTTGTGGCGGCGTCCGGTGCGACCGTTGAAGAGCTGCATTTGCTGCAAAAGCTGGCTCGTGACCTGGGTTCAACCCAGATTGAATCGCATCCGCTGGAGCGTGGTGCAGACCGTGCACAGGCGCGTTGGTTGGGGATGCCGGTCGCCGAGATAAATCGCCTTGATCGGATACTGTTGATTGGCAGCACCCTGCGCAGCGAGCAGCCTTTGTTGGCGGCCCGGGTTCGCGCTGCAGTGAAGGCCGGTGCCGAATTGTCTGTCCTGCATGCCGCCAACGATGTGCAGAATTGCAAGGTGGCCAATGCGGCCATCGCTGCACCGTCACGGTGGTTGGCGTTGCTGAGCGAAATCGAACAGGCACTTCATGGCGCTCCGGCCTCTGTTGAGGCCCAGGCCATGGCTGCCAGTCTCAAGTCGGGAGCAAACAAGGCCGTTCTGCTGGGTGCTGTGGCGCAAATGCATCCGCAGGCCGATGCCCTGCATGCCAAGGCGGCGGCGATTGCTTCGGTTTGTGGCGCGACGCTGGGTTTTCTCCCGGTGGGTGCCAACAGTGTTGGGGCGGCCTTGGTCAACGCTCAGTCTGGGGATGTTTTTGCCACGCCGCGTAAGGGCTATGTGGTGCTCGGTATGGAGCCGGAGCTTGATTGCGCCGATGGCGCGGCGGCCATGCAGGACCTGGCGGCGGCCGAGTGCGTTGTGGTGCTGACGGCCTACAAGGGCCGCGCAACGGAGTACGCCACAGTGCTGTTGCCGATCGCACCGTGGGCCGAGAACGAGGGGGGGCTCGTCAACATGGAAGGTCGCCTGCAAACTTTCAATGCGGCGACGCCTTGCCATGGCGAGGCCCGTCCGGCCTGGAAGGTATTGCGCGTCCTGGGTAATCAGTTTGGCCTGGCCGGCTTCGACTTTGACACGGCCGCAGCGGTGCGTGCTGAGGCCTTGCCGGAAGGCTGGGTGAACGGCTTGAATAACGCTGCGTCTGCGGTGGGCCAGGAAGCCGCCATCGTGGGTGAAATCGAATGGCTGGCCGAAACGCCCATCTACGCCGTCGATGCGGTGGCGCGTCGCGCCATGGCGTTGCAGGCTACAGCGGCTGCAGCCGCGCCGGTGGCGACGGCGAATGCAGCGATGCTGGCGCAAATTGGAGCTGGAACAACCGGCGGCAAGGCTACGATTCGCGTGCGTCAGGCGGCGGGTTTGGCCGTTGAGATTATCGTACGGCAGGAGGATTGCGTGGCCGATGGGGTGTTGCGTATCGCGGCAGGACACTGGCATACCGTATCGCTCGGTGCGCGCATGGGCGTGCTGGAGGTGGAGGCATGATGGACCAGATTCAAAACCTCCTAGGGCCGGCCTGGCTACCGATCTGGACCTTGGTCAAGATCATGGTCATCGTCTTGCCGTTGTTGATCGGTGTGGCCTATCTGACCTATGCTGAGCGCAAGATCATCGGCTATATGCAGATTCGTATCGGCCCCAACCGCGTCGGCCCCAAGGGTTGGCTGCAACCGATTGCCGATGCCCTGAAGCTGATGTTCAAGGAGATCGTTATCCCGACTGGGGCCAGCAAGGGTGTATTCATCCTCGCCCCGGTACTGGCGCTGGCCCCTGCCTTGGCGGCTTGGGCGGTGATCCCGTTTGGTGACACGCTGGTTCTGGCGGATCTCGATGCCAGCCTGCTCTATGTGATGGCTATTACCTCGATGGGCGTGTACGGCGTCATCCTGGCCGGTTGGGCGTCCAATTCGAAATATGCCTTCCTGGGCGCTATGCGTTCGGCGGCGCAGATTGTGTCCTACGAAATCGCTATGGGCTTCGCCTTGGTGGGTGTGCTGATGGCGGCACAAAGTCTGAATCTAGGTGATATCGTCCGGGCACAAGAGGGCGGTTTCTGGCGCTGGTATTTCCTTCCCCTGTTCCCGATGTTCTTGGTCTATCTGATTGCCATCCTGGCCGAGACCAACCGTTCCCCATTCGATGTGGCCGAGGGCGAGTCCGAGATTGTGGCCGGTTTCCATGTTGACTACTCTGGCATGGCCTTCGCGGTGTTTTTCTTGGCCGAATATGCCAATATGATTCTGGTTTCGGCGATGACTGCGCTGATGTTCCTGGGGGGCTGGCTGTCACCGGTACCTTTCCTGCCCGATGGCCTTGTCTGGTTGTTGGCCAAGACCAGTTTTATCCTGTTCCTGTTCCTCTGGTTCCGCGCCACCTTCCCGCGTTATCGCTATGACCAGATCATGCGCCTGGGCTGGAAGGTGCTGATCCCGGTGACCCTGGTCTGGCTCCTGGTGATGGGTGCGGTGATGCAGACCTCGCTGGGCCGATTCTTCCATTGAGCAGCCAAGGACAAGGACGACACACGATGTTCAAGTGGATTCAACAGTTCTTCAAGACCTTCCTGCTCGTAGAGTTGTTGAAGGGTATGGCCGTCACCGGCCGGCATTTGTTCGTGCGCAAGATCACGATTCAGTACCCGGAACAACATACGCCGATGTCGCCGCGCTTCCGGGGTCTGCATGCGCAGCGCCGTTACGCCAACGGTGAAGAGCGTTGCATCGCCTGTAAACTGTGCGAGGCGGCTTGTCCGGCGATGGCTATTCATATCGAATCGGCACCGCGCGAGGACGGTACGCGCCGCACGACGCGCTATGACATCGACCTGACAAAGTGCATCTTCTGTGGCTATTGCGAAGAGGCCTGTCCAGTGGATGCGATCGTCGAGACGCATATCTTTGCCTATCACGGTGAGAAGCGCGGTGATCTCTATTACACCAAGGAAATGCTGCTGGCGGTGGGAGATCAGTACGAGGCGGAGATCGCCCGCAACAAGGCGGCAGACGCCAAATATCGCTAACGGATGCCCACGATGGAATTTACCAGCGTTGTCTTTTATTTCCTTTCAGCCATCCTGCTCTTGGCTGGATTGCGTGTGGTGACTGTGCGTCATCCGGTGCATGCAGCCCTGTTTTTGGTCTTGGCCTTTTTTACGGCGGCCGGGCTTTGGGTCTTGCTTGAGGCTGAGTTCCTCGCCATTACCCTTGTGTTGGTCTACGTTGGCGCGGTCATGGTGTTGTTCCTCTTCGTGGTCATGATGCTCGACATCAATATTGAGACGATGCGCGCTGATTTTCGTAAATACCTGCCGCTGGCGGGCCTGATTTCGGGCCTGATGGCACTGGAGATGTATATCGTCCTGGGCGGGCAAAACTTCGGCCTGAAGATGCCTACGCCCAAATCGGCCGACTACAGTAATACGAAGGCCTTGGGTCGCGTTCTGTATACCGAATATGCCTACGCGTTTGAACTTGCAGCGGTGATTTTGCTGGTGGCCATTGTGGCGGCCATTGCACTGACCTTGCGTCGTCGCTCCGGCCTCAAGTGGCGTGATCCGGCGACCCAGGTGGTCGTGAAGAAGGCCGACCGTTTGCGTATGGTGAACTTGAAACCGCAGAAACCTGGTGCGCCCGTGGAGGACGAGGAATGATTACCGTAAACCACTATCTGATCTTGGGTTCACTGCTGTTTGCGATCAGCATCATGGGCCTGTTTCTTAACCGCAAGAACCTCGTTGTCATCTTGATGGCCATCGAGTTGATGCTGCTGGCCGTGAACATGAATTTTGTCGCCTTCTCGCATTATCTGAATGACCTCTCCGGGCAGGTGTTTGTGTTCTTCATCCTGACTGTGGCGGCCGCAGAGTCTGCGATTGGCCTGGCGATCCTGGTGCTGCTGTTCCGTAACCTGCGCAGTATCCATGTCGATGACCTTGGGTCCTTGAAGGGTTGATACCATGGATATGAAGACCCTTTATCTGCTCGTTCCCATGGCGCCTTTGGTTGGCGCGATCATCGCAGGCTTGTTTGGGAAAATAATCGGCCGGCGCGGCGCACACATGGTCACCATCCTCGGCGTAGCCATTGCCTTCTTGGGCTCCTTGCTGATCTTTCAGGATGTGTTGGCGGGTAATACTTACAACGGCTCGGTCTATACCTGGTTGGCCAGTGGTGATGTGCGGCTGGAGATTGGTTTCCTGATTGACCGTCTGACTGTGTTGATGATGCTGGTGGTGACCTTTGTGTCGCTCATGGTACACATCTACACCATTGGCTATATGGCCGAGGACCCGGGTTACCAGCGCTTCTTCAGTTACATCAGCCTGTTTACCTTCTCCATGCTGATGCTGGTGATGGCCAACAACTTCCTGCAACTGTTCTTCGGTTGGGAGGCAGTGGGCCTGGTGTCCTATCTTTTGATCGGTTTCTGGTACACCCGCGAGACGGCGATTTACGCCAACCTGAAGGCCTTCCTGGTTAACCGCGTCGGGGATTTCGGTTTCCTGCTTGGCATCGGTCTGGTACTGGCCTATTTTGGTACGCTGGATTATCAGCAGGTGTTTAACAATGCCATGGGTATGCAGGGCCACATGATGACGATCTTTGAAGGTCACAGCTGGTCGGTCCTGACGGTGATCTGCATCCTGCTGTTCATCGGTGCGATGGGTAAGTCGGCGCAATTCCCGCTCCATGTTTGGCTGCCGGATTCCATGGAAGGCCCGACCCCGATCTCGGCCCTGATTCACGCCGCGACCATGGTCACGGCGGGTATCTTCATGGTGGCGCGTATGTCGCCGTTGTTTGAGTTGTCTGATACAGCCCTGTCTTTCGTCATGGTGATCGGCGCCATCACGGCCCTGTTTATGGGCTTCCTCGGCGTGATCCAGAACGATATTAAGCGGGTCGTTGCCTATTCAACCCTGTCGCAGTTGGGCTACATGACCGTCGCCCTGGGCGCTTCGGCCTATTCGGTGGCAATCTTCCATCTGATGACGCACGCCTTCTTTAAGGCCTTGCTGTTCTTGGCGGCGGGTTCGGTCATCATGGCTATGCATCATGAGCAGGACATCCGCAACATGGGTGGCTTGCGCAAGTACCTTCCGATCACCTGGATTACCTCGTTAATTGGTTCGTTGGCCTTGATTGGTATGCCATTTCTTTCGGGTTTCTATTCCAAGGACTCGATCATCGAGGCGGTGCATGCTTCACACCTGGCTGGCTCCGGCTTCGCCTATTTTGCGGTGGCGGCAGGCGTATTCGTGACGGCCTTTTATTCCTTCCGCATGTACTTCATGGTATTCCATGGCAAGGAGCGTTTTCACAACGCTCACGCCCAACACAATCACACGGAAGAGGGCGATTCGCATGGCCATCACCATGCCCCGCGTGAAACGCCGTGGGTAGTGACGATGCCGCTGATCCTGCTGGCCATCCCTTCAATCGTGATTGGTTACCTGACCATGGGTCCGCTGGTGGCGGGTGGCTGGTTTGGTCATGCCATCCATGTTAATACGGTCCTGCACCCTGCCATGGAGGAACTTGTCCGCGAGTTTCACGGTGCGACTGCAATGGCCCTCCACGGTCTGACCACGCTTCCGTTCGGGTTGGCGGTGGCTGGGGTGGCGACGGCCTATTACCTGTACTTGGTACGCCCGGACCTGCCGCAGGCGATCCGCAACCGTGCCGGCTTGATCTACACCATTCTTGAAGAGAAATATGGTTTCGATCGCTTCAACGACTGGTTTTTTGCCGGTGGTGCCCGTCTGATTGGTGGCCGTCTCTGGCGTTGGGGTGATGCCACGATCATTGACGGCTGGGTGGTCAACGGTACGGCGCGCATGGTTGGTTGGGTTGCGGCGCGTACCCGCCAGATCCAGTCGGGCTACCTCTATCACTATGCCTTTGCCATGATCGTCGGCGTGGCTTTGCTTGCGACCTTGTTCGTGCACTTTTAAGCCACGACATAACCGGACAACTGCACATGTTTGAAAGCATCGGAATCCTCAGTCTGACTATCTGGGTGCCCATTGTGGCTGGCCTTCTTGTCCTTGCCACGGGCGGGAAGGATGGCGCCAGCGGCGGTGTGGATGGACAGCGGACCTTGGCCCTGTTGGGTGCGGCGCTGGGCTTTGCCGTCTCTTTGCCACTGTGGACGGGTTTCAATGTCTCTACGGCGGCGATGCAGTTTGTTGAACATGCCAACTGGATCCCGCTCTTCAATGTGCATTACCGCTTGGGCGTAGATGGAATTTCCATGCCTTTTGTGGTGCTCAACAGTTTCGTGACCCTGTTGGTTGTGCTGGCAGGTTGGGCGGTAATCAAGACCAAGGTGGCGCAATATATGGCGGCCTTCCTAATACAGTCTGGCCTGATCAACGGCGTGTTTGCGTCCCTGGATGGCGTGTTGTTCTATGTCTTCTTTGAGGCGATGCTGATCCCGCTATATCTGATTATCGGTATCTGGGGCGGCCCTAACCGTGTCTATGCGGCGATCAAGTTCTTTCTTTACACGCTGTTGGGTTCGCTGTTGATGTTGGTGGCGATGATCTATCTATTCTTCGTCTCGGGTGGCAGTTTCGACATCCTGGTTTGGCACAAGGTGCCGCTCGCCATGGGTGCGCAGATGCTGTTATTTGTCGCTTTCTTCTTTGCCTTCGCGGTCAAGGTGCCGATGGGGCCGGTGCAGACCTGGGTGCCGGATGCCCATGTGGAGGCACCGACCGGTGGTTCGGTCGTGTTGGCGGCGATCACGCTGAAGGTGGGGGCCTACGGCTTCCTGCGTTTTACCCTGCCCATCCTGCCGGATGCCTCGCATGAACTCGCCTGGCTCATCATCGGTCTGTCGCTGATCGCGGTGGTGTACATTGGTCTGGTGGCCTTGGTGCAATCGGACATGAAGAAGTTGATTGCCTATTCGTCCATCGCCCACATGGGTTTTGTCACCCTGGGTTTTTTCATGTTCAACAGTTGGGGTGTCGAAGGCGGTTTGGTTCAGATGATCTCGCATGGTTTCGTGTCGGGTGCATTATTCCTCTGTATTGGCGTGATGTATGATCGACTGCATTCGCGGCAGATCTCCGATTATGGTGGTGTGGTCAATTCCATGCCCCGGTTCGCAGCTTTGTTCATGCTGTTTGCCATGGCCAACTCGGGCCTGCCGGCAACCTCGGGTTTTGTGGGCGAGTTCATGGTTATCCTAGGTGCCATCCAGGTGAACTTCTGGTACGCGGCGTTGGCCGGAACCACCCTGATCTTTGGCGCGGCCTATTCACTGTGGATGTATAAGCGGGTCGTTTTTGGTCCGATTACCCGGCCTGAGGTGGCGGGCATGACGGACATCGACTCGCGCGAGTTCCTGATCCTTTCCATGCTGGCCGTGTGTGTTCTGGTCATGGGCATATATCCTTTCCCGGTCACCGAGGTGATGCATGCCTCGGTCAACAATCTTCTTGAGCATGTGGCCCATAGCAAGTTGGTGCCCCTCGTTGCGCATTGAAAGCTGCCATGACGCTGATTGATTTTTTGCCCATCGTTCCCGAGATCCTCGTGCTGGTCATGGCCAGCGTCATCTTGCTGTTGACGGCGGCGAACAAGTGCCCGACGGCGGGCTATGTCCCGTCCTTGTTGACGCTCCTGGGTGCGGCGGTGCTGACGATCACTACGGGCGGCTTGGGAACGGATGCCTTGGTGCGTGATCTGGTGATCGTCGACCCGATGGGCGACGTGCTGAAATTGGTGACTTACCTCGCTGCTATGGCCTCGTTCGTGTATGGCCGGGCCTATCTGCGTGAATTTGGCCTGTTGCGTGGTGAATATTTTGCCCTGGCCTTGTTTGCCGTGCTGGGCATGATGGTCATGATCTCTTCCGCCAGCCTTCTGACGCTCTATCTGGGATTGGAGTTGCTGTCCCTGTCCCTCTACACCTTGGTAGCCATGCAACGGGATTCGGCGCAGGCTTCTGAGGCGGCGATGAAGTATTTCATCCTGGGCGCACTGGCCTCGGGCCTGTTGCTCTATGGCATGTCGCTGCTCTATGGCGCGACGGGCACCCTGGAATTGTCCGGGATCGCCGAGGCCCTGCACGGCCAGACGGGCGGCACGATGTTGTTGACCTTTGCCCTCGTCTTCATTGTGGCGGGCATCGGTTTTAAGCTGGGCGTGGCCCCATTCCACATGTGGGTACCTGACATCTACCAAGGCGCCCCGACAGCGGTGACCCTGTTTCTGGCCTCGGCCCCGAAGCTGGCGGCCTTCGCCATCGTCATGCGCATGTTGGTTTTGGGTTTGCCTGAGTTGCTTCACGACTGGCAGTCCATGTTGGCTGTTATGGCGGTGGCTAGCTTGGCCATCGGTAACCTTGCCGCGATCATGCAGACCAATATCAAGCGCATGCTGGCCTATTCGACCATTTCGCACATGGGATTTCTCCTCTTGGGTGTGTTGGCGGCCAGCATCGCCGGTTTCGCCGCCAGCATGTTCTATGTGGTCTCCTATGTGATCATGACCCTGGCCGGGTTTGGACTGATCGTGCACCTGTCACGTAAGGATGCGGAGGCCGATACGCTGGATGCCTTCCGTGGCCTGAACCGTGACCATCCCTGGTTGGCGGCGATGATGGCCGTAGTGATGCTCTCGATGGCAGGCCTGCCGCCATTTTTGGGTTTTTATGCCAAGTTCTTCGTCCTCCAGGCCCTGGTGGGCGGTGGTTGGATCGCATTGGCTGTGCTGGCCGTCATGTTCTCGTTGATCGGGGCATTCTATTACCTGCGCATTGTCAAGCTGATGTACTTTGATACACCCAGCGAGGGAACGGGTCGGATCGCTCCAGCCGGCGATGCCATTGGCCTGCTTAGTCTCAACGGTCTGGCCGTTCTAGGCCTTGGCCTGTTGCCGCAGGGATTGCTGGTCCTGTGCGTGACCGTCGTCCAGGCTTCGATCTAGACGCTGCCGCTGTACCGATTACCGCGGCTGTTTGAGCCTGTGGTAGGGGTGGACGGGTTTTGTAGGACTGCTCCAGCACTTCGATAAATCGCCGCGCCTGGGGTGACAGACCCCCCCCTCGGCGCAGAACCAGCCCGTAACTGCGTTGCGGGAAATAGTGTTTGAGCGGGATACACGCCAAGCGCTCCGAACCATCAAGGCAGATGTCGGTGACGATGGAGATACCCATCCCCAGCTCGACATACTTTTTAATCACTTCCCACCCTCCGGCCTCAAGCGTCACCGTAAAGGTTAGATTGTGTTGCTGGAACACATATTTGACGATGCGCCAGGTGGATAGATGGGCTGGTGGCAGGATGAGCCCGTAGGCGCTGATGTCTTCCAGTGTGATCGCGCGCGTGCTCGCCAGTTGGGCTAGGGGATGCTCCAGAGGGGCGATGAGCATAGGGTCGAAGGTCGCGAAGGGGCGATACTCGAGGTCTTCAGGGACCTCCAGCATAGACCCGACGGCAAGGTCGATCTCATTGGCACGCAGCATTTTCATGCCGTCTCGCCCCGTCACATTGTGCAACTTCAGTCGCACGCCAGGGTGTTGGTCGACAAAACGGCGAACCGGTTCGGGCAGGACATAGAGAATGGTCGACTCGCCGGCCCCAATGTTGAGGTCGCCGGAATTGACATTACCAAACAGGGCGGCAAAGTTTTCCTGAAGTTTGTCGATGCCCTCCACCAGCGGTTCTGCGAGGTGGTACAGGGTTTCGCCCTCTGGGGTTAGGCGCAGACTCGGACTACGGCGCTCGAACAGGGTGACGCCCATCTCGCGCTCAAGGGCTTGTATCTGCAATGATACAGCGGGTTGGCTGAGAGATAATCGCTCGGCAGCCCGCGAGATATTGCCGGCCCGTACCACTTGGTGAAAAGCGCGTAGTTGCTTGATGCGATTGTTTTTGTAGTACATCGGGGCAGCATGGGAGGGGTCTGTTTTGGGCACGATATATTCCTGTATGCAAGGCTTGTTGAAAAATAATTAGTATTATTAATACTCATGATTGAAATGTTTGTCTATCCGTGCATTCATAAGTACGTAGACTTCGCTGGCAGTTTATAAATTTTAATTGCACAAGGGGCGACATGTGAGTGAATTCTGGGCGGGCATTATTCTGGCGGGGGCCTTTATGGCGGCCCTTGGGGGCGCGCTGGCCTTGTTCCTGGCCTTAGCCAGCCGTCGTCTGTATGTATTCGAGGACCCCCGTATTGACGCAGTCGAGAACTGCTTGCCTCACTCCAACTGTGGCGCCTGCGGGACCGCCGGATGTCGTAACTTTGCCGAGCAGGTTGTTTCTGGCGAGATTGTGCCGGCGAAATGCTCGGTCAATCCGCCTGAAATGAATGCCTACATTGCCGGGATGCTGGGTGTGGCTATGGGCGAAGTGGAAAAACAGGTAGCACGCCTAGCCTGTGCCGGCGGCCACCATGTGGCACGCATGCGAGCTCATTATGCCGGTCTGCAGAGCTGTCGTGGTGCGGCGGTTGTGAGTGGAGGTGGCAAGGATTGTGCTTGGGGTTGTTTAGGCCTCGGTGATTGTGAAGATGTCTGTGACTTTGACGCGATCCAGATGAATGGTTTTGGCTTGCCGGTGGTGGCCACGGACTTGTGTACGGCTTGTGGTGATTGTGTTGAGGCCTGCCCCAAATCACTGTTTTCCCTGCAGCCGATCGGCCACCAGTTGTGGATGGCGTGTAAGAATCAGGCCGATGGCGAGACCGCTGAGGCGCAATGTGCTGTGGCTTGTACTGCCTGTGGAAAATGCGTGGCTGATTCTCCGGCCGGGTTGATGCATATGGATGGAAATTTGGCGGTGATTAACTACGCCCATAACAGTCTGACCAGTATTGCATCGATCGAGCGTTGTCCGACCGGAGCGATCGTTTGGTTGACTGATGGCCAGGTTACACGCGGTCATGCGGCTAAGAAAATTGTGCGCGTAACCCCCTTGCCTCTGGCTGTATAGGCTGGAAATGGAGAATGATTATGTTCAAGAATTTGTTTTCTTCCCAGTCGAATGAATTGACCTTTTCGCCGGTGAAATACCCTGGCGTGCGTGATGCTATTGACGGCAACACCGCTGTGATCCTGGTCGAGCGCGAATCGGCCGATGCCGCTGGAGCTTACCCTATCACCCCCTCGACCCAGATGGGCGAATACTGGGCTGAGGCCGCTGCCGCTGGGCATACCAATAGCGCTGGCCGGCCGCTGATTTTCGTCGAGCCTGAATCCGAGCATGCCGCCGCTGGTGTTACCGCTGGCCTGTCCATGACCGGCTTGCGCGCGGTCAACTTCACCTCGGCCCAGGGCGCGGCCTTTATGCACGAGTCGCTTTACGGTGCGGTCGGCAAGCGTCTGCCTTATGTGCTTAACATGGGCTGTCGCGCTATCACCAAGGCCACCCTGAATGTCCATTGTGGCCACGACGATTATCACTGCGTTGATGATACCGGCTTCATCCAGGTCTTCGCCCGCAACGCCCAGGCCGCCGCCGACCTCAACATGATCGCCCGTAAGACCGCCGAATTGTCGCTGACCCCAGCCATTGCAGCTATGGACGGCTTCCTCACCACCCACCTGATCGAGCCGGTGTTGGTGCCTGAGAAGGAACTGGTGGCGGAATATCTGGGTCAGTCCGATGACATCATCGACACACCGACTCCCGCTCAGCGCCTGATCTACGGCCCGACCCGCCGCCGTGTGCCAGCAATCTGGGATGTCGATAATCCCATGGTGTCCGGCGCTGTGACCAACCAGGACGCTTACATGCAGTCGGTGGCAGCGCAGCGGCCTTATTTTTTCCAGCATATCCCGGAGATTGCCGACCAGTGTATGGCCGAGTATGCCCAGTTGACCGGCCGTCGCTATAACCGTGTCGATACTTATCGCTGCGATGACGCTGAGTACCTGATCTTGGGCCAGGGTTCCATGACAGTACAGGCCGAGGCCGTGGCGGACTGGTTGCGAACCGAGAAGAAGATCAAGGTCGGTGTGGTTCACATGACGATGTTCCGGCCCTTTCCGGGTGATGTCCTGGGCCACATTATCAAAGGCAAGAAGGGTGTGGCGGTGCTGGAACGTACCGACCAGCCTCTATCGGAAGACCTTCCGCTGATGCGTGAGGTACGCTCTACGGTCAACAAATGTCTGGAAAACGGAGCCGAAGGCGGAGTTTCGGTGCGGGCTACTGTGAATGGCGCTAGCGAGGATGGCAAGGCTTATCCCGGCTATGCCAGCTATGCCGGTGCCAAGGATATGCCGCATCTGTACTCCGGCTGTTTTGGTCTGGGTTCGCGTGACCTGCAGCCGGAAGGTCTGGTTGCTGCCGTTGAAAACATGCTGCCTGGCGGAGATCAGCGCAAGTTTTATTATCTCTCGGTCGAATTCGCCCGTGATGAATCGGCCAACCCCAAACAGGAGATACGGCAGCAGGATCTGCGGGCGGCTTATCCGCACATCAAGGAGATGGCCCTGAAAGGATCAATCAATCCCAACCTGCTGCCTAAGGATGCCATCGCCGTACGTATGCACTCGGTGGGCGGCTGGGGCGCGGTGACCACGGGTAAGAATCTGGCCATGACCTTGTTCGAGTTGCTCGGATGGGACATCAAGGCGAACCCGAAATACGGTTCGGAAAAGAAGGGTATGCCGACGACCTATTATCTGTCGGCTGCGCCGGAGCCGATTCGGATCAACTGCGAATACGCCAATGTCGATGTGGTTTTATCGCCCGATCCGCAGGTGTTTGGCCACACAAATGCCATCAGTGGCCTAGCCAAGGGTGGTGTGTTCGTCATCCAGAGCAACCTAGATTCGGCTGAGGCGGTTTGGGCCAGCTTCCCTGTGGTGGCTCAGAAAACCATCGTCGAGCAGGGCATTCGGGTGTACTACATAGATGCCTTTAAGATCGCCCGCGAGGAAGCTACCAACCCCGACCTGCAACTGCGCATGCAGGGCATCGCCTTCCAAGGCGCCTTCTTCCACGCCTCTGATGTTATGGCCAAGGCTGGCCTGAATGAGGAAACTTTGTTCAAGGCCATTGAAAACCAACTCGAGGCCAAGTTTGGTAAGAAGGGCCGGCGCGTGGTCGAAGACAATCTGCGAGTGGTTCGGCGTGGTTACGAGCAGTTGATCCGAATCCCCGTTGAGGTCATGAAAGTGGGTGCACGCCAGGCCCTGCTAAAGAGCGAAATTGTCTTTCCGACCATGCTCAAGGAACAGCCGGAAGCGGATGGCAGCACTTCTGATATCCACCGCTTCTGGGACGCTACCGGCAACTTCTACGCCACGGGACGCGGGAACGACAACTTGGTCGATCCCTTTATTGGCATGTCCCTGATTCCAGCGGTTACCGGTGTGTTCCGCGACATGACCCAGATTCGTTTTGAGCATCCGGAGTGGATCTCCGAGAATTGCACCGCATGCGGCAACTGCTACACCGAGTGCCCAGATGCGGCTATTCCAGGTCTGGTGTCCGATGTCGCCGATGTGTTTGGAACCGCGATTCAGGGGGTTGAGCTTGGTGGTCGCCCGACCCGTTTCTTGCGCAAGGCAGTACGCATCATTGAGAAGAAGTTCAAGGGCATGTTGGACCGGGACGGCATCGATGTACGCGCGTTATTAGGTCAGGCCATTGAGCATGCTCTGGCCGAGGACCCGACCCAGGGCGAGGAGCGCGAGCGCCTAGTCTCCGAATTCGAGCTACTCAAGAACGCCATTGGTGGTTTTAAGTTCGCCATCACCAAGCCATACTGGAACTCTCGGGAGAAGAAGGCAGCCGGCTCTGGTGGTTTGTTCTCGATTACGGTTAATCCGTACACCTGCAAGGGTTGCTCGCTCTGCGTCGAGGTGTGTGAGGACGATGCCCTGAAGATGGTTACCCAGACTACTGAGTCGATTGATACATTGCGCACGGATTGGCGTTTCTGGCTCGACCTGCCGACTACGCCGCAGAAATTCAGCCGCATCGACGATCTCGATGAGAAGATTGGTGCCTTGGAAACGCTGCTGCTTAATAAGCACAACTATAACTCCATGGCTTGCGGCGACGGCGCTTGTCTGGGTTGCGGCGAGAAAACCGCCATTCACTTATTCACTAGCACGGTCACCGCGCTGATGCAGCCCCGGGTGAAGACCTTCGTGGCCAGGATCGATGGCCTGATCATGGGCTTGGAAAAGCACATCCGGATGATGCTGACCGAGAGTGTCGACTTCACCGACAGCAAGGCCGTGCTGGAGGCGATCGATGCCGCCAAAGGCCAGGACCTGACCTTGGCTAATCTGTCTGGCCGTTTGATAGAGAGCAAGGCTGGCCAGCCCATCGATCCGCAGTGGCTGAAGTGGGTTACTCAGTTGCTGGAGAAGCTGAAAGATCTGCGCTGGCGTTATGTCGAAGGCCCGACCCGACGCGGTCGCGCTGAGATGGGGGTAGCCAACTCCACCGGCTGCACCTCGGTGTGGGGCTCGACTTATCCCTACAATCCATACCCATTCCCCTGGACCTCGCACCTGTTTCAGGACTCGCCCTCGGTTGCCTTGGGCCTGTTCGAGGGCCACATGGCCAAGATGGCGGAAGGCTTCAAGGCTGTGCGTAAGGCCGAGATTGAGCTCAATGGCGGCTATAACCCGATCGAACATGACAGCTTCTTCACGTATTTCACCTGGGAAGGCTTCAGCGACGACGAGTTCAAGCTCTGTCCACCTGTGGTTGCCATTGGCGGCGATGGCGCCATGTACGATATTGGTTTCCAGAACCTGTCGCGTGCCCTGATGACCGGTAAGCCGATCAAGGTTCTAGTGGTCGATACCCAGGTCTATTCCAACACCGGCGGCCAGGCCTGTACCTCCGGCTTTATTGGCCAGGTGGCCGATATGGCACCTTACGGTAAGGCCAGAAAGGGTAAGCAGGAAATCCGCAAGGAGATCAGCGTTATCGGCATGGCGCACCGTACCAGTTACATTTTGCAAGGTGCCATTTCCAATCCAACCCATCTGATCGAAGGTTATATCGAGGGCCTCAACAGCCGCCGTCCGGCCATGTTTAATATCTACTCGGTCTGCCCGGTCGAACACGGTGTCGGTGACGATCGCTCGGTTGAACAGTCGAAGATGGCGGTGGAATCGCGCGCCTACCCTCTGTTCAAGTACAACCCCGACTGTGGCACCACCTTCAGCGAATGTGTCTCTCTGGAAGGCAATCCATCCATGGACATGGATTGGCCTGAGTACAGACTGGTTTACAAGGACGAGGAAGGCGTCGAGCAAGAGATGAACCTGCCATTTACTTTCGCCGACTTCGCCCTAACCGAAGGCCGTTTCGCCAAGCAGTTCAAGAAGGTACCTCAGAATACATGGAACGACGACATGGTCCTCCTGTCTGATTTCCTGCTTCTGGCCGAGGACGACCGCGACGGAAAATTCCCGTTCATCTGGGCGGTGGACAAGAAGAACCACCTGATGCGGGTGATGGTGTCGCAGGAACTGATTAAGTCCTGCATTGAGCGACAGAATTTCTGGAAGCAACTCAAGGATGTGGCTGGTCTCAATCGCAGGGTCGTGGACGAACAGGCCATCGCTGATCGGGCGCGGGCCGAACTGGTGCAGAAGCTCAGCGCCTCACTGGCTAGTTTCGGGGGTGGCGTGGCGATGGATGTCGCTGCCCAGCCTGCGGCCGCCGTGGCATCGGCTAGTCCGGCTGCAGTCCCGGCCGGCTACGAGACGGTCTGGATCGAGACCCCGGAATGTACCGCCTGCGACGAATGCACTAACTTGGCCCCGAAGGCGTTCCAGTACAACGATGACAAAAAAGTCATCGTCATCAATCCCCAGGGAACCAGCTTCGCTAACCTAGTCAAGGCAGCGGAGAAGTGTACAGCGAGTTGCATCCACCCCGGTACGCCCTGGAATATGAGCGAGCCTGGCGTGGACAAGCTTATCGCTCGGGCAGCGAAGTTTAATTGAGGCGAGAGCATCGGTTTAAACCATGAACTTCCTGCCCTTCTTTCGGCGCAAGACTTTCGCTCGCGGGATTCATCCCGCGGGCAACAAGAGCACTGCCGGCATGCCGATTCGTCGGATGCCATTTGCGCCGCGCATGATCCTCCCCCTCGCGCAGCACATTGGTAAGCCGGCAGTGCCCATCGTCCGGCCTGGAGAGGAAGTCGTACGCGGACAACCCATAGCCCGAGCCGATGGCCTGATGTCGCTTCCCTTGCACGCGCCCGCGGACGGGGTGATCGAGGCCATCGAGCTCAAACCGAGCGCCCGCGGACCTTGGGTGAATGCCATCGTGTTACGTGTGTACGAGGCTTCCACGCAGGAGGTTCGCTGGGCGACCCCGCCTGATGTGGACGCGTTGACACCGCAGGAGATTGTTGCCGCCATCCAGGCCGCCGGCATCGCCGGTATGGGTGGGGCCGCCTTCCCCGCGCATGTGAAACTCACCCCACCCAAGGGCACGGTGATTGACACCCTGATCATCAATGGCGCCGAGTGCGAACCCTTCCTTACCTGCGACCACCGCGTGATGCTGGAATACCCGCAGGACGTGATCCGTGGCATTCAGCTGGCCATGCGTGCCTGTGGTGCGCCGCGCGCGATTATTGGTATTGAGGACAATAAGCTCGACGCAGTCGAGATGCTCAACCGCCATGCCCCGGCGGATGGCCGCATTCGTGCCGAGGCGGTCGCTACCAAGTATCCGCAAGGCGCGGCCGAGACCTTGATCTATGCCCTGACCGGGCGCGAGGTACCGATAGGCGCGCGCAGCTCGGCGGTGGGTGTGTTGATGAACAATGTCATGACCATGGCTTATATCGGTCGCTTGATACCCGCCGGCGAAGGCGTGATCGAGCGCGTGGTCACCGTCGCCGGCCCTTCTGTGGTGCGTCCTGGAAACTATCTGGTGTCGCTGGGGACACCTATGCGTTCGCTGATAGAGTACGCTGGGGCTCAGGGGAACGAAAAACAGATCATCCTTGGCGGGCCGATGATGGGTGAGGCTGTGGCCTCGCTCGATGTACCCATCGTCAAGGGTGCCTCCGGCGTGCTGGTCATGCCGGAGCGCGAGATTGCGCGCCGGGTCTATCCGTGCATCAAGTGCGGCGAGTGCGTTAGCGTTTGTCCCAAGGGCCTCAACCCATCGATGCTGGGTATGCTGGCTGCGCGTCGTGAATACGATGTTATGGCCGAACAGTTCTTCATCGGTGAGTGTTTCGAGTGTGGATCCTGCTCTTATGTCTGTCCCTCGCACATCCCGCTGGTGCAGCAGTTTCGCGTCGCCAAGGGTATCCTCAAAGAGCGGGCGGCAGCATGATGCACACCACCCGCCTCCATTCGTTGATATTTCCTTACCCTGAATGGATCTGATGACTTCCGCCTCACATATCATGAATGTCAATATCACCCAAAAATTCACTATTGAGGCTCTGGCCGAGTCGGTGCTTGACTCACACGCGCGCGCCCTTTACGACCTGCGCTTCCTGTACCGGAATTCTCCGCGTGACGAGATCGTCGCTGACAAGCTTCGCCTGATCGGCCGCCTGCATGCCGGCCATGGATTTTCCCGTACGATCGACCCTCTCCCAATGTGTCGTCAGCAACTGATCTCCCTATGAGAGAACGCATCGAACTGCGCACCGCGCCCCACATTGTTCAAGGCAATAGCGTTGAACGCATCATGTTGCATGTGGTGCTGGCACTGCTGCCCATCGCCGGGTTCTCAGTGTGGCAGTACGGGATCTCGGCCATGGCACTGATCCTTACAGTCACCCTCACCTGCGTGGCCACTGAGCGCCTGATGAACCACCTCATGGGTACGCCAAACAGCTTGACGGATTGGTCCGCGACCATCACCGGCCTACTGCTGGCCTTGACTCTGCCGCCTGCCTTCCCACTTTGGATGGCGGTTATCGCCGCCATCGCCGCTATTGTCTTGGGCAAGTTCCTGTTCGGTGGCATAGGCAACAATATTTTCAACCCGGCGCTCGTCGGTCGTGCCTTCGTGCAGGCCGCATTTCCCGTCTCCATCTCAACATGGGCGCCGGCCTTTTCTTCCCACCGTTTCAGCGAGTTCATTCCGACCACGCTGACCCTGCCTTTGATGACGCCGCCGGATATCAGCGTTTGGGCTAAGCAGGCACTGGACGGCTTCACCGGCGCTACGCCGCTGGCACGCTGGAAGTTCGAGAATGTGTTGGCCACACCGCACGACTTCCTCACCGGCGCGGTTACTGCCTCGGCGGGCGAAACCTCGGCCATCCTGATTCTGTTGGGCGGCCTGTATCTTGCTGCGCGCCGCTTCCTTGACTGGCGCATCCCGGTGGCGGTGTTGTTGAGCGCAGCGCTGACCGCCTGGGCCTTCCAGCTCTACAACCCGGTACGCTTCCCCGACCCGCTGTTTGTCATGCTCTCGGGTGGCTTGCTGATCGGTGCCATCTTCATGGCTACCGATATGGCCACCTCGCCGGTGACGCCCAAGGGGGTATGGATCTACGGTGCCCTGATCGGCGTGGTGACGGTCATCATCCGCTACTTCGGCGGCCTGACCGAGGGCGTGATGTACGCCATCCTCATTGGCAACGCGCTGGCGCCGCTGATCGACCAGGTCACCCGGCCGCGCGTGTTCGGCGAGATCAAGGTGAAGAAGTCATGAGCGAACAACAAACCATTGCCCCATCGCCGGCACCGGTTACGCCCAGTGCGGCCATGATCCGCACGCTTGGCATTGTCGCTAGCATCTGCGGCGCGCTCATTGTCTCCGCCTACCAGATCACCCTGGAGCCGGTAGCCGCAAACAAGAAGATTGCCTTGGAACGGGCCGTGTTCAAGGTTATCCCGGGTGCTGCCAGTGTAACGGAATACCTGGCCACGCCCGGTGGTATCCAGCTGGGCAGTGATACTGTGCCTGCTGGTGCGGTGAAGTTCTATGCCGCTTACGATCAGGCCGGCGCGCTCAAGGGCATCGCCGCCGAAGGCGCGGCCAAGGGCTACGCCGATGTGGTACGCGTGCTTTACGCCTACAGTCCGGAAAAGCAGGCGATCACTGGCGTGGGCGTGATCTCCATGCGCGAGACACCCGGCATCGGTGACAAGATCTACACCGACAAGAATTACCTGAAGAACTTCGAGGCCCTGGATGTGCGTTTGAGCGCCGACCTGAAATCTTTGGCCAATGCGGTCAAGGTGGTCAAGCACGGCACCAAGAAGAACCCCTGGGAGATTGACGCCATCGCCGGTGCCACTGTGACCTCCAAGGCCGTGGGCAGAGGCATCAACGAGAGCGCGCAAAAGCTGCTGCCGCTGCTGGTGCCTCATGTGGACAATGTAAGTCGGCCTTCAGGCCGACAGTCGCCCTGAAGGGCGACCTATAAGGATGATGATTATGTCTCTGCCTGGACAAGCCGTTCCTAGCCTCATGGAAGAGTTTCTCGAAGGAATCTGGAAGCAGAACCCGGTGTTCGTCATGGTTCTGGGTATGTGCCCGACCCTGGCGGTGACTGTGTCGGCCATGAACGCGGTGAGTATGGGTCTGGCTACTGCCTTCGTGCTGGTCACCTCCTGCCTGCTGATCTCGCTAGTACGCAACATCGTGCCCTCCGAGGTGCGCATCGCCACCTACATCCTGATCATCGCCACCTTCGTCACTGTGGTCGACTACGCCATCCAGGCTATCAGTCTGGCGATGTACGACGCCCTGGGTGCCTTCATTCAGCTGATCGTGGTGAACTGCATTATCCTCGGTCGGGCTGAGGCGCACGCCGCCAAGAATCCCCCCATGAAAGCAACGATCAATGCCGTGGGCATGGGCATCGGCTTCACCATCGGCTTGTTCGCCTTGGGATCCGTGCGCGAGATCTTCGGCGCCGGCAAGCTGTTCGGCATCTCGTTGTTTGGCCCGGATTTCCAGCCCTGGGTGGTAATGGTGCTGCCGCCCGGCGGCTTTTTCGTGCTCGGTGGCTGGCTGCTGCTGTTCAACTGGCTGAAGTCGCGCACACCGCCTGCGCCCGCAGGCGTCAAGGTTTCCGAGGGTCACGCCCATGTCTGAGTCGCTCTCTTCGATTTTCATTGGCACGCTATTGGCCAACAATTTCGTGTTGGCCATGTTCCTCGGGCTGTGCCCCTTCCTGGGCGTGTCGTCGCGTCTCAACACGGCCGTGCCGATGGGCGCTGCAACCACTTTCGTCATGGTGGTCGCCAGCCTGTGCGCCTACGGCCTCAACTGGCTGGTGGGGCAGTTCCACATGGAGTTTCTGCGGCTGATCTCCTACATCGTTATCATCGCCTCGGCGGTGCAGCTGGTGGAAATGTTCCTGAAGAAGAACAGCCCGGCGCTGTTCCGTGCCTTGGGGATCTACCTGCCGCTGATCACTACCAACTGCGCGGTGCTGGGTGTGGCCTTGTTCCAGACCGCGCGCGAATACAGCTTCCTGCAGGCCCTGACCTTCGCCACCGCCGGCGGTGCCGGCTTCACCCTAGCCCTGGTGTTGATGGCCGGCGTGCGTGAGCGCCTGAATTTCTCCACCGTGCCGCAAGTGGTACAGGGAACGGCCCTGTCACTAATGCTGGCGGGTCTGTTGTCCCTGATTTTCATGGGCTTTGCCGGGCTCGGGGCGAGCGCAGAATGATGACTTATCTCGTTACGGCTGGCCTGATTCTGATCCTCTTGCTGGCCGGCTTGGCTGTTAATCGTATGTATCAGGATTTTGCCCGTCGCAACCCGCAGTTAGGTCCATTTCGCAATCCAGATGCGCGTGGCTGTGGCAGTTGCAGCGGCGGTAGCGGTTGTTCTGGCGATCATTGCGAGAAAAGTTAGCAGGGTCTGTCGCATTACTATCCGCACAGTCGGCAACTGGCTACCAGCAGGAGTTCCTGGGCGGCGCGGGCGAGCCGGGGGCTGAGCATTTTTAGTGTTTTGAAGGCCGCTGGGCGTGGGTGACCGTCGAGCAGGCCGCCGGCGAGTGCGGTGAGCATCAGAGCGAGGGGTGGGACACCGGGCGGGCTCGTCAGTTCTGTATGCTGCGCGAGGAGCGTGGCCGTGTGCGATGCGTTGTAGTGGATCAGGTCGCCGTTCGTTTCCAGGCTTAGGGCGCCCCCATCGTCAAGCTCCCATCGTTCCTCTTCGCTGATATGGCGTTCTGCTGGCCATGCTGTTGTGGCGAAGAAATCCTTCAGGATGCTGGTCGGCCCGCTGCCTGGAAGGGTGAGCAGTTGTTGTGCCAATTCGTCCCATTCGCGGTGCCAGGTAGTCGCGCTCACAGCGGCTCACCCAGAAAACAGAACACGAAACGGCCGCGGTCGAAATCAATCATTAGGCTACCGCCACGATTCATGGCGTAATCGACCCAGCCGGGCGTGGTGCAGCCTTGGTGGCATTCGGAGACGCCATTGGGGGATTCCAGGTTGCGCTCGCGATCGTAAAACGAGAGCAGCATGGGGGTGTCGAGCAGGCCATCGGCGAGACGACCGGCGAGATGGTGGCAGCTTGCAAAATCGGCGGCCCAGTCGCCGCATTCAATGTGTAGGGTTTTCATCGGCCAGGGACTTTAAGGTATAAAGCGCGTCGAGCGCCTGTTTTGGGGTGAGTTGGTCGGGGTCTATCGCAGACATCGCGGCGGCGAGGGGCGAGAGCGGTTTGACCTCGGCGACAGAGGTGTTGAGGAACGGAGTACTGAGGAACAGATCGCCCTGGCCCTCGCTGCGGACCTGCTGTTCTTCCAGTTCGGTCAGTTTGCGCCGCGCCTGTTGGCAGACGCTGCCCGGTACGCCGGCCAGTCGTGCGACCTGCAGACCGTAACTTTGCGAGGCCGGACCATCCTCGACGCTGTGCAAAAAAGTCAGCTTGCCAGCACTCTCGATGGCGTCGAGGTGCACATTGGCGAGCAATGGATAGTGCTGTACCAGTTGGGTTAACTCGAAATAATGGGTAGCGAATAGGGTTGCGGCGTGAGTCTTGCTGGCGAGATGGCGGGCGACGGCCCAGGCGATCGAGATGCCGTCGAAGGTGGAGGTGCCGCGACCGATCTCGTCCATCAGGATCAGGCTTTGTTCAGTCGCGCCGAGGAGTATGCCGGCGGTCTCGGTCATCTCGACCATGAAGGTCGAGCGGCCTCCAGCAAGGTCATCCGAACTTCCGACACGGGTGAAGATTTGGTCGATAGGTCCGAGGCTGACGGCGCGTGCGGGGACGAAGAGGCCACAACAGGCCATCAGGGTGATGAGCGCGGCCTGGCGCATATAGGTCGATTTACCCCCCATGTTGGGGCCGGTGATGAGGAGCATGCGTCGACTGGGGTCGAGGCGGAGATCGTTGGCGACGAAGCCTTCGCTGTGGGCCTCGACGATGGGGTGTCGTCCGGCGACGATGGTGAGGCCCCATTCGGTCTGATAGTGGGGGCGGCAATAGTCGCGTTCGCGAGCGATTTCGGCCTGACCTGCCAACAGGTCGATTTCAGCCATGGCTTGGGCCAGGGCCTGTAGTTCGGGGAGGTGGGCGGCGAGTTGGCCCAGCAGGGTTGCATAGAGTTCGCGCTCACGCGCCAGGGACTGGTCGGCGGCGGACAGATAGCGTGTCTCGAAGGCCTTTAGTTCGGGCGTTAGGTAGCGTTCGCAGTTTTTCAGCGTCTGTCGACGGTGGTAATCGGCTGGGACCTTGTCGGTCTGACCGCGACTAACCTCGATATAAAAGCCGCTGACTCGGTTGTATTCGACCCGTAGATTGGCGATGCCGCTGCGTTCGCGCTCACGCTGCTCGATCTCGAGCAAAAAGGTGCCGCTGTCTGATTGCAGTGTGCGTAGTTCGTCCAATAGTGGATCGAAACCCTCGGCTATGACGCCCCCTTCGCGCAGGGTTAGGGCCGGTTCTTGGCGCAGGGCACGCTGTAGATGTTCGGCGAGACCTGAGGGCGCAGTTAGGTGTTTGGCGCGAGTGGGTAGGATTGCGCCAAGGCTAGCACGCAGGTCGGGCAGTTTTTGCAGGGTGTCACGCAGGCCGGAGAGGTCGCGCGGTCGAGCGCTGCCGAGGCCGATGCGGGCACTGATGCGTTCGACATCGGCGCTGCCCTTGATCTGGGCCTGGATCCGGGCGCGGGGCGCATCGGCATCGTGGAGGGCCTCCAACGCATCAAGGCGCTGGCTGAGGATATGCCGGTCGGTGAGTGGATGGTGCAGCCAACGCGCCAGGAGACGACTGCCCATGCTGGTAACGCAGCGATCCAGTTCTGAAAACAGGGTTGGGGTCGGAGCACCACGCAGGGTCTCGGTGATTTCCAGGGTGCGGCGTGCGGCGGCGTCGAGTTGTACGAAACTGTCCGGACGCTCAAGGGTAAGACCAGCCAGATGGCGTAGGGCCGCCTGTTGCGTGTGGTGGGCATATTCGACCAGCAAACCGGCGACGGCTTGAATGGCCGGCCGGTCGTTGATGCCGAAGGCATCTAGGTTGTGTAGAGCGAAGTGTTCGCATAGGAGGCGGTGGCCGCGACCGGCATCAAATTGCCAAGAGGGGCGTCGCACCAGGGCTGTGTCTTCCGGGGCGGACAGAAGGTAATCTTCTGGGATCAAGAGTTCGGCCGGGGCGAGGCGAGCCAGTTCTGCTGTCAGTTGTGATGCGTTGATTTCGCTGGCGCGGAATTCCCCGGAAGAGAGCGTTAGCCACGCTAGCGCTACGCGCTCCTTGCCGGGCAGGATGGCCATAAGACGGGTGTCGCGGCGGTCATCGAGCAGGGCCGCATCGGTCAGTGTGCCGGGTGTCACGATCCGCATGACCCGGCGTTCAACAGGGCCCTTGCTAGTCTTTGGGTCACCGGTCTGCTCGCAGATGGCGACCGAGATGCCCTGCTTGACCAGTTTTGCGAGATAGTGCTCAGCGGCGTGAAAAGGGACGCCGGCCATGCGGATGGGCACCCCGGCGGACTGTCCGCGCGTGGTCAGGGTGATGTCGAGGAGGGCGGCGGCTTGCTCGGCATCATCATGAAAAAGCTCGTAGAAATCGCCCATGCGGTAGAACAGCAACCGGTCTGGGTGTTCCGCCTTGATGCGCAGGTATTGCTGTATCATCGGCGTATGGCCCTTGAAATCGGAAGGGATGGGATGCGAATTCGACGATGGATTCATGGCGCGCATTGTAGCGCCACAGTATGCGGCATTTTTTGCACAGTATTTGCGAGTCTTTGCGCCTGGATCGTTATGTCACCCGAGATTAATAATTATTTGCTAATATAATAAGCGCAAAGATATTTATGCCGATGGACTTGATGCCGACACCTGCCCGTTCCGTACTTTATGTTCGTTTGCCTTGCTGGAAGATCTGGCCGGGCGGGGTGGTCTATGTCGCAGATTGGATCCACAAGCATCGCCCCGAGGTGGACCAACATCTGCTGGATCTGGCCTTGACCCCGCGTCGCCAGCGGCGTGCGGTGTTGACCGAGCGTATCCGCCAGATGAACCCCGATATCGTTGCCTTTTCCTGGCGCAACATGCAGTCGTTCGGACCGCATCCCGAGGACGATGCGCTGTCGGTGGTGATGAATTTTGATTATGGCCGCACGCCGTGGAAGCGCGTCAAGGCCGCGTTCGACGCGGTGCGTATCCTCTGGCGCTATCAGTCTGATCGCCTGGCCAATTTGACCTATTTCCGCTTGGTGCGGCAGGTTCGGCCTGAGGCGCAGGTGGTGGTGGGTGGCACGGCGGTGTCTATTTTTGGGCGGCAGGTGGCGCAGCAATGTCCGCCAGATACCCTGGTAGTGGTGGGCGAGGGTGAGGATGCGATGCTGTCCATCGTCGATGGCGATGCCGAACCGATGGGCGAGTATTACCGCAAGACCGCTGATGGCACGGTGACGCACCATGCGCGTGAGGCCGAGTTTCCGCTGATTGATCGCACGGCGGTGGATTTCCCTTACATCGAAACGATCTTCCCGCAGTTTGGTGAGTATCTCAATATGGCGCCGAACCTAGACATCCGTTCGGCCGAGGCGAGTTTTGGCGTTAACACCAAGCGCGGCTGTCCGCTGCAATGCAATTTTTGCCTGTATAACAAGATTGAGGGGGCGCATCAGCGTTACCGGGATTCGGTCGAGATTGTGGATGAGGTGGAGTTGTTGCATCGCCGTTATGGGGTGCAAAACTTCTGGTTTACCGACGCGCAGTTTTGTTCGACCAAGCAGAGTACGCGTCATGTGGAGGAGATCCTCGATGAGATCCTGCGTCGCGGGCTGAAGATTTCCTGGTCGGGTTATCTGCGCCTCAACCACCTGACGCTAGAGTTGGCCAAGAAGATGATCAATTCGGGCATCTCCAGCATTGATCTGTCGTTTACCGGTACGCAGGAGGTCATCGATAGCCTCACCCTGGGCTACAAACTCGAACAGCAGATGGACGCCTTCCGCATGTTCAAGGCGGGGGGATTTATGGAACAGAAGATCAAGCTGTACATTCCGTTCAATGCACCCGGCGAGACGATCGAGACACTGAAAAACACCATCGCCCGCATCGAGGATCTGTACGATTTGTTTGGCCGCGACCAGGTGTTGCCGTTCATCTTCTTTATTGGCGTACAACCGGGGACGCCGATCGAAAAACGCTTGATCGCCGAAGGTTATCTACCGGCTGATTACGATCCGTTGACCTTTAATCCGTTCATTATCAAGAAGCTGCTGTACAACCCGGAGCCGCTGGGTGGTGTGATTGGTCGCGCCTACTTGCAAGCCGTGGAGTCACAGGGCAAGGACAGTGATTACATCGGTCGCGTCACCATGGATCTTCTCAAGATTGAACTTGATCGGCCTGAGGTGGTGGCACATTGCGCGGCGGTCGCGCGGCGGCAGAGAACCATCCCGATCGTCCACGCCGCTTGATTTTTGGCGCAGGACGCTGCTCTGGTTTACCCCTTTAGTGGCCTCTTAGCGCAGGGGTGACATGCGGGGTAATGACCTGCAGGAGTTGGGCAAAGACCTTCGGACTGCCGGCCACGATATGGCCGGAGTCGAGATAGCCTTCCTTGCCGCCGAAGTCACTGATCAGGCCGCCGGCCTCTAAGACCAGCAGGCAACCGCCGGCGATATCCCAGGGGTTAAGACCGATCTCGAAGAAGCCATCAGTGCGGCCACAGGCAAGCCAAGCGAGGTCTAGCGCCGCAGAGCCAGGACGCCGCAGGCCGGAGGTCTTTTGTACCAGATCGCGGAAGATGGCGGTATAGGCGTCCAGATGCTGGAAGTCGTGATAGGGGAAACCGGTGCCGATCAGCGCACCGAGCAGCTTGTCGCGATTGGCGACGCGGATTCGCCGCTCATTGAGGAAGGCTCCGGCGCCGCGTGAAGCGGTAAACAATTCGTTGCGTATTGGGTCATAAACGACGGCATGCTGCAGCACCCCTTGGTGACGCAGGGCGATGGAGATGGCGTATTGAGGGAAGCCGTGCAGAAAGTTGGTGGTGCCGTCGAGTGGGTCGATGATCCATTGATAATCCGATGCCTCGCCGGCATTTTCGGTTACCCCAGACTCTTCGGCCAGGATGCTGTGGCGTGGGTAGGCCGTGAGCAAGGTGTCGATGATGGCCTCTTCGGCTTTTTGATCGATCTCGCTAACATAGTCGTTGTCGCGTTTGTTACGCACGATTAGGCGATCGAGGTCGAGTGAACCGCGAGTGATAATGGCGCTGGCGCGTCGGGCGGCCTTGACCGCCGTGTTGAGCATCGGATGCATGTCGAATAAAGAGCAAATGGAAAATTACCGCTATTCTACCGCGTATGACGAACGCTGAGATTGAAACCGGGGGGCTGGATTGCCTCGTACGGGTACGCATTGTCTTGATCGAGACGCGCCATCCCGGCAATTTGGGGGCTGTGGCGCGGGCGATGAAGACAATGGGTCTGTCGGATTTGGTGCTGGTCAACCCGCATTGTGCGGTGGATGGCGAAGCGATGGCGCGGGCCTCGGGGGCGGTCGATGTGCTGGAGCGGGCGCGGATTGTCCCAACGCTGGCAGAGGCGCTGGCCGATACGGTGTTGTCGGTGGCCTGTACTTCGCGTCGCCGTGATTTGCCGCATCCGGCGTATACCCCCAGGCAGGCGGCACCCGAATTGCTGGCCCAGGCCGCCCAGGGGCCCGTGGCGGTGGTGTTTGG
>SXRG01000038.1 GCA_005793645.1 Burkholderiales bacterium | reverse complement strand
TGGCTGAGCCCTTACTGCGCGCCATTCAGGAGACTGGCTATACCACGCCTACCCCGATCCAGGCACAGGCGATTCCTCTGGTGTTATCCGGGGGTGACCTGCTCGCCGCCGCGCAAACCGGTACCGGCAAGACTGCAGGTTTTGTTTTGCCCATCTTGCATCGCTTGATGGGCAAACCGCTCGTTCCCAAACCCGGTCGCCCGCGTTGCTTGATCCTGGTGCCGACGCGCGAACTCGCCGCTCAGGTGGAAGAATCGGTGCAGACCTATGGCAAACACGCCACCCTGACCTCGATGGTCATGTTCGGCGGCGTCAACATTAACCCGCAGTTCAAGGCGCTGAGAGGTCGCGTCGATATTTTGGTAGCAACGCCAGGTCGTCTGCTCGACCATGTCGGCCAACGCACCGTGGACCTTTCTGGGGTCGAAATTCTGGTGCTTGATGAGGCCGACCGCATGCTGGACATGGGCTTCATCCGTGATATTCGCAAGGTGATTTCGATCCTGCCAAAGCAGCGCCAGACCTTGTTGTTCTCGGCCACATTCTCGGACGACATCCGTGCCTTGGCCAAGTCCCTGCTCAATAATCCCGGTAGCGTGGAAGTGGCGCGTCGTAACACCGCGTCCGAAATGGTGGAGCAATCGGTGCATCTGGTGCCGCAGGGGCATAAGAAGGAGTTTTTGTCCCACCTGATTCGCCATCACAACTGGCAGCAGGTGTTGGTCTTTACTCGGACTAAACACGGTGCCAACAAGCTGGCCGAAAAATTGCTCAAGGACAAGATTCCGGCGGCGGCCATCCATGGCAACAAGAGCCAAGCGGCGCGCACCCGTGCTTTGGCCGAGTTCAAGGATGGCACACTGCAGGTTCTGGTGGCGACGGATATCGCTGCGCGTGGCATCGACATTGACCAACTGCCGCAGGTGGTCAATTTTGAATTGCCTAATATCCCGGAAGACTATGTTCACCGTATTGGCCGTACCGGTCGCGCCGGTAGCACCGGTGCAGCCGTGTCGCTGGTGGATCGCGAGGAGATGGGCTATCTGAAGGATATCGAGCGCCTGATCAAGCGCGCCATTGTTCGCGTGGAAGTGGAAGGCTTCGTGATGCCGGAAGGCGCGGCTCGGCAGTCCGCCTTTGACGATGAGCGTCCGCCCCGTCCGGTCGGAAACCGTGGCGGGCGGGGTGGCCCGGCCAACCGTGGTGGTCCGGTGGCACGCGGGGGTCTGGCTAATGGTAGCGGTCAAAGAAATTCGGCCGGTGCCTCGCGTCAGCCGGCGAAGGCGGGGCAGTCTGGCAAACCGTCCTATCCTCAAGGGGCCGCGCCGGGACGCCATGCGACCCGACCACAGGCGGCCTTGACGGGGTCTGGTGCGCCGAAAAAAGGCCGAGAGTAGGCCGGGGGAGGGCGGGTTCGGGTATTCTGACGACTGACCGTCCCGATCCCGATTATGATGCTGCCCCATGGAACTGTTGTTTGACTTCATTCTTGGCCTTGTAGCCGGGCTCGCCCTGTGGCTTTGGCAGCGTGGTCGCTGGCTGGCTAGGCTGGCGACCTTGCAGGTAGAGGCAGCTTCTCTGGAGGCGCAACTTGAGGCCCGCAGGGTCGTTGAGGCTGATCTGACCCAGGCCTTTAAGGCCCTCGCTGCGGATGCCTTGGCCGCCAATAATCAATCCTTCCTGCACTTGGCCGAGCAAAAGCTGGGGCACAAGGAGCAGGCCGTGGCGGCCTTGGTTAAACCTTTGCAGGATAGCCTGGAAAAGATTAGTACCCAGCACCAATCCATGGAGAAGGACCGCTCGGCGGCCTATGCTGGGATCACCGAGCAGGTCAAGGCCATGCAGGAGGCGCAGCATTCACTGCGTGTTGAGACTGTGCGTTTGGTGACGGCCTTGCGTCGACCGGAAGGGCGTGGTCGATGGGGCGAGGTGCAGTTGCGTCGAGTGGTTGAATTGGCTGGGATGCAGTCACATTGTGATTTTTACGAGCAGGAAGGCACGGATGGCGGCAGTAAACGGCCTGACATGGTGGTGCGTCTGCCGGGTGGCAAGACGCTGGTGGTAGATTCCAAGGCGCCGCTATCGGCCTTGCTTGATGTGGCCGATGCATCGGATGAAAAACACGCGGCTATCCATCTACAGCGTTTCGCCCAGCATGTGAGGGACCATATCAAGTCCTTGTCTGAGAAGGCCTACTGGTCGCAGTTCACGGACACTCCGGAATTTGTGATCTTGTTCCTGCCGGGAGAATCCTTTTTTAGTACGGCCTTGCAACACGACCCGGAGCTGATCGAATTCGCCGCTGAGCGGCAGGTTATCCTGGCGACGCCGACGACCCTGCTGGCCTTGTTGAAGGCGGTTTATTACGGCTGGCGTCAAGAGGCATTGGCCGAGAACGCCCAGCACATTAGCCAGTTGGGGGCCGAGTTGTATCAGCGTCTCGCAACTTTGGGTGGACATTGGAACGGGGTCGGCAAACATTTGGGTCAGGCGGTCAAGGCCTACAACGAAGCGACGGCCTCGCTGGAGTCACGGGTCATGGTGTCGGCACGGCGTTTTGGTGAGATGCAGGTGGCGTCAGGTGATCTGACGGCACTCCTGCAGGTGGAGCAGCTGCCGCGTAGCGTACAGGCTGTGGAGTTGAGGGGAATGAGCGTGAGTGAAATGCGTGAGTTGCGCCCCTCGGCCTCCCCGGCTGAGCCTGACGAACCTTCGGCCTCGTGAGTTACACGGGTCTCCTGCAGGGACCGTTGTGGATGCTTTTGGCGGGCCTTTCCTTTGCCGTGATGAGCATCCTGGCCAAGGAGGCTGTGACCTTCGGTTACGGCAGCATTGAATTGGTCTTTTATCGTTCCTTGATAGGTTGGGTTGTGCTGGGCCTTTGGTTGCGCTCGGCGGGCCAGTCGCTCTTCAGTGTTGCGCACCGTAAGATGCTACTGCGCCGTGCCCTAGTCGGGTTGGCCGCCTTGTTGAGCTTCTTTTATGCGATTGTCCATCTGCCGGTGTCGGTCGCGCTGACGCTCAATTACACATCACCCTTATTTCTGGCGGTGCTTTTGCCCTGGACCCTGCGCGAGGGG